>JASFYL010000030.1 GCA_030055575.1 Thermoproteota archaeon
TCGCGACCGCTATGGTATTGAGGTCGCTTATCCCGCAATTGGGCCCCAGAGCCCAAACGGACTCGTACTCGGGACCCTCGGTCTCTATCGTCTCCCCTGTGGGAAGCCTCGGGCGCGTCACCCTGCCGCACATTATCGGGCAGGCAAAACAGCCCTTCTTCCCTTTCAGAATTGTCTTTGACATGTGCTCGCCACTGATCTTCTCGGCCTCCTCGAAGACGCCAGTACTGTAGTTCCTCACCGGGAAGATGCCTGCCTTGTTTATGATGTGGACGAGCACAGAGGTGCCGTATCTACCCAGCCCGTCTCCTGTGATCGGGTGCCCCTTCAGAACCTGGATGGTGCGCTTTACCTCCTTCATGAAGGCGTATCGGTTCGCCAGCGGTATCTCGGATCTGCCCCTTACGACGATCGCCTTTAGGTTCTTTGATCCCATGACAGCGCCGACGCCGCCCCTCGCTGCCGTCCTGTGCTTCTCGTTCATTATTGCGGCGATCTTAACGAGACGCTCTCCCGCAGGACCGATGCAGGCAACCCTCGCGAATTGGTCACCCACGATCTGCTTGAGCCGGTCTTCGGTCTGGAAAGTGTCTAGCCCCCAGAGCGCGGAGGCGTCATTAAGCCGCACGACCCCGTCCAGTATGGAAAGATATACCGGCCTCTCGCTCCTCCCTTCGAATATGATCCCGTCGTACCCAGCCCGCTTAAGCTCTGCCCCGAAGTGGCCGCCGCTGTTGGCATCGAAGACGGTCCCAGTGGCTGGCGACTTTGTTGAGACGGAGAACCTACCCGAGGTCGGGGCAGCCGTACCTGTAAGAGGTCCAGTCATGAATATGAGCTTGTTGTCGGGTCCGAGCGGGTCTGTCCCAGGCTTCAGCTCGTCGAAGAGTATCTTTGCCCCGTATCCTCTCCCCCCAACAAAAGACGCGGCGATGTCCCAGTCGAGTGCCTCCTGAGACACCTCTCCGGACGAGAGATCCACGCGGAGTATCCTTTCCATATAGCCGCCCAAGCGGTTATCCTCCTAACACCAGGAAGGAACCGGGACCATACTTATATCTTTCCTGTTGAAAGAATGAGCCCATGAAAGTCAAAGCAGAGTTCTTCGCGGATCTCAGAGACAGGGTCGGTTTCGCTGTGAAGGAGGTGGAGTTCCCGGGGAACACGGTACTTGAACTGATAAACGAGATCGATGCTTCCTGTGGCGGGGGGCTCTCTGGGCACCTTCTCGAAGGGGGGAGGCTGAAGGAGCTCGTCAAGGTTTTTGTTAATGGTAGGGACGTCCGCGGTCTAGGTGGGTTGCTGACCGAGCTGAAGGACGGGGACGTAGTTTCCTTCTTCCCTCCTGTTGCTGGCGGCTAAGACCTACTTACTTAGTTATCCCCTGCTAGTTTGACGCCATTGAAGAACTTCCAGAAGAGGGCTATCGAGGCAATATACAAGATGCCCGCCACGAAGAACGGCGTAGAAAGCAGCCCGAGCCCGAAGAGCCAAGCGCCGACTATTGAGCTGAAGGAGTTGGGCAGCCTCCAGAGCGCAGAGGTGATGCTGGAAGCGATCCCCCTCTCCTCTTCCGGGACTATCCCCATCAACATCGACTGGGAGAGGGGCGAGGACATGTTCATCATAAAACTCCTCACAGTGTAGACCACGCTTGCGAGGAAAAAGTCTGGCGAGAGAGGCACCCAGAACATAAATAAAGTGGACATCCCCTGTGTCAGAACGATCGCCCTGACCGTCCCAAACCTCGCCGCTATCCTGGGTGCCGCAAGGGTCGCGAAGCCTATGAGCACATCAGAAACTCCGATGACAGGACCGCTAACCGTGTCAAGGATACCATACTGCAGGTAGAACCACCTTGTCATCAGGGGTACAACCATCCCTGCCCCGAACGCAATGATCGCCCCAGCTAAGGTGTACCTAGCCAAGACTCCCTTTGATCTGATGGTGACCGTCTCTCGGACTCCGCCTCTCTTGAGCCCCGCCTGGGTCTCATTCACCCTTAGCAGAAAGGCGGTAGATGCAAAGCTGAGGACTGAGAAGAGAAGGTATAGTGCGGTGTGTGCCCCGGCTTCGCCATACCCGAGCGTCTCGAATGCCGAGACCAAAGGTATCGAAAAGCTGCCGATCCCAAGGGCAATGCTGAAAGAGAAGTAAGCCAAGGCAAAGGCGGGCGTCCTCTTTGTCGAGCCTGCCTTGTCAGCCAGCAGGGCGTTGCTTGAGGCAGACGATGCCGCCTCGGATATCCCTGAGAGGGCTGCCGCAGTGAGAAGGATAACAGGGTTGTCCGTCACTGCGAAGATGAAGATCACGAGGCTGAATATCAGGTTCGAAGACATCAGCATATTCTTCCTCCCGTAACGGTCAGAGAGCATTCCGAACGGTATGCTAGTCACGACCATGGAGAGACCCATGACGAAGATTATCGTCCCCATGAAGACATCGGTGAGTCCATAGATCTTAGTGAGGAAGTAGGGGAGGTCGGCTAAGAACATCCCCAGCGCTGCCCCGGGCATTATGCCCGAGCAAATCACATAGATGGTCTCCCTCGAGATCCCGCGATACTCCTCGAACATCGGTTTACCTCCCCCAACTCGTATCACGTTGCTGGCTTCATGATATAAGACTAATTACTGAGGTCCGGATTTGTTTGGACATGGCGCAGGAAGTTTAACGGGTAGCCATCCCACCCAGCATAAACCAAGCAGTGATTGCAATAAGGCTTCTCCTCTACCGACGCCTTTATTGTCAAAAAAATTGGGATAATGGTCCGGCTGAGGATTGCCATGGGGAAAATGAATGGGCACCAGCTCACTTCGAGGCGGGCTTTCCTGCGATGCTGATCTCGATTGTGGAGACGTTCTTCGGAGGGTTCCCAACGACCTCGGTCCCAATAGAGACATTCCTGACCACGGCGCTCCCGTTCAGGAAGCGCTTCGAGACAATCTCTGCTACATCAACGGCGCGGGAGATTGCTCTTCCCCTAGCCTTCACAGTTGTCTTGCCAGTCTCGGTCAGTTGCATCAGTGCCGCCATCGCATATGCCATCACTGGTTTCTTTCCCACGAGGATCACGTCTCTGGAGATCCTGCCTGGAGGGGCAAAAGTGTCAGACAATAAGGTTCACCTCTCTGAAGTCGCCACTGATAGACAATAATTTATCAGCGTTTTTTAATTTTTTACCCAGGTGGCCTGAGTTTGAAACCAGGGGTGGCAGAGGAATACGACGCCTCATCCGCGACCTACGATTCTCTTTATAAGGAGGAGCAGGAGGTCAAGTTCGGTTTCCTCCTGAACCGGGTGAGGCCAGGCGGGGGCGAAGAGGTAGTGCTCGACGCGGGGTGTGGCACCGGACTCCTCCTTGAGGCGCTCTCTAGGCGTTGGGGCTGCACCCTTGTAGGCCTGGACAGCTCAGAGGGGATGCTCCGCGAGGCGAAAAGGAAGGGCACTGCCGCCAACCTCGTCTTGGGTGACATAGAGAAAATGCCTTTCAAGGATGGATCGTTCGATATCGCGTTCTCGGTCAGCGTGATCCAGCTTGCAGACGACCCAGAAGAGGCGATAGGAGAGATCAGGAGGGTCCTGAAGAAGGGCGGAAGGGTAGGGATAAGCTACCTTCGAAGAGCAGGGATCGCGGTCCCAAGGATCAGGGGGCTCAGGGTAGCAGTACATGACTCAGAGACAATGAAGGACATCTTCCTGACAGGGTACCGTGAATGAAGCTAGCCTCCGATATGTGTACCGGAAAGGTTTTATAACGAGTCCCGTTCACGGTTAAGTTGGTGTATCAATAAAATGCCGAGCGAACCCATAAGGCTGCTCAACAGATCCCTGCACAACCAGATCCTTGTTAAGCTCAAGGACGGGCACGAATATGTCGGGACACTTGAGAAATACGACCCAACTATGAATCTCATAATGAGCAACGCGGTCGAGGCGGCTGACGACTCAAGTGAACCGATTGCAAAGTACGGAAAGATCCTCGTTAGGGGCAACAACATACTCTACATAAAGACTTCGAGACCCCAGTGAGGGACAGCAGGAACGCGGATACGCACTCCCCATGCAGAACGGCGGTGGGCATCAGGTGTCGTCGGTGGTCATCTACGAGGAGATCCTTACGTGGAGGCTTATAATCGCCCTTGTCTTGGGGTTGCTTGCGTTCTCGGTGGGGGTTGTGATGTATGTGTACGCTAACGAGCCAGACAAGGATCCGATGACCCTTGTCGCGGTCCCGCTGGTAGCAGCAGTAGGTCTGGGGACGACCCTAAGCTTCAGCAGACTCTCAATCAAAGCCACGCTCGAGGGGATGTCCGTCGGGTTCGGGAGGATAAGGACTTCCTTCAAGTGGGACCAGATAGAAGACTGCTACATAGACACAGCGTCTGCTGTGAGGTACGGGGGATTCGGCATACGGGGAGGCAAGTTCGAAGGGAAAAGGAGGCTCGTCTACAACATCACAGGGACTCCCCGGATCGTACTTAAGCTTAAGACTGACGCGCATGGAAAGGGCTACAAGTACGACGAGTTCGTATTTTCGACTAAGCGCCCAGAGGAGTTAATGAGGATAATCAAAAGCCAAAAAAAATAGGCACAAGCATCATTTAGCCAAGAGTTGGTAGGGAAAAAGGACTGCTCTAATTGGTATGGGGGCGGGATTATCTAAAAGGAAGGGGGATATAAAGGGAAAAGGTTAACCTAGCGATCCAAACCATGAAACAGAAGCCCTCAGACACAAGCACTCGCAGCTGCCCGAAACGTAGTGGCTCAGCCTGTCAAGTGCCCATGTTTTCCGGCACCCGTTCTCGCGTCCCCGCGCCACCAGCGGACTTCAGATTGACCTAAAGTAATATTAAGGGGAAAAATATGCTATCGTTATTCGTGCACTTATGGAGGTCCCCACTTGAGTTCAAAGAACGTCGTCATTGAAACGCTCAAGCAGCAGCCCGTCGAGTCGCACAGTGTTGAGTTTGTAGAGAGGAAGGGGCTAGGGCACCCAGACTACATCGCCGACAGCCTCTCCGAGGAGTTCAGCCTCGAGCTGTGCAAGGAATACAAGAAGAGGTTCGGGACAATACTCCACCACAATGTCGATAAGGTGCTGCTGGTCGGGGGTCAGGCAAGCCCGAAGTTCGGGGGCGGGGAGGTAATCACCCCCATTTACATCATCATGTCAGGAAGGGCGACGAGCGAGGTGAATGTGGACGGCAGGGTCGAGTACATCCCGGTCGGTAGGATCGCCCTCCAGGCGGCAAAGAACTGGCTGAAGAACAACCTGCCAAACTTGGATGTTGACGAGCACATAATAATCGACCACAGGATCGGAAAGGGGTCTGCGGACTTGGTCTGCACCTTCAACACCAGGTATGGCAGGGTGTGCTCGAATGACACTTCCTTCGGGGTAGGATACGCGCCATTCGACACACTAGAGCGGCTCGTCTTCGATACAGAGAAGTTCATAAACGGACCTTACATAAAGAAGAGGTTCCCGGAGATCGGGGAAGACGTGAAGGTAATGGGGCTGAGAACCGGGAAGGAGATCAAGATCACCATAGCCGCCGCCACGATATCGAAGTACGTGCCAGACCTGTCCCACTACCTCTCGGTCAAGGAAGAGGTCAAGTCAGCCGTTGAGGACTTTATCGCGAAGAAGTGCGAGACCCCAGTCGAGGTATTCCTCAACAACGCCGACCAGCCCGAGAAGGAAGTCGTCTACCTCACGGTCACGGGGACCAGCGCTGAGATGGGAGACGACGGGGAGACCGGGCGTGGGAACAGGGCGAACGGGCTGATCACCCCCCAGAGACCGATGTCGCTGGAGGCAGCAGCGGGAAAGAACCCCGTTAGCCACGTGGGAAAGATCTACAATGTACTAGCAGGCAGGATTGCGGAGAGGATCTCTGAACTCAAGGGAGTCGATGAGGCATATGTCAAGATAGTCAGCCAGATCGGGAGGGCGATCGATGATCCGCACATGGCAAATGTTCAGCTAGTCATGGAGGACGGGGCATCGATGACAGGAAGCCTCAAGGAAGAGATCAGAGGGATCGTCGAAACTTCCCTCGAGTCTATTGACGAGATCACCGAGGCTATCCTCCAGCGGAAGGTAACCCTCTTCTGAGGGTCTCTTGCCTCTCCCTCCGATACTCCTCGAAGAGCGCCCTCATCCTATCAGGGGTTTTTTCGTTGGCGAGCATCTCGTATCTGGCATTCTCCACAGCGAGCTCAAGAGAGCCCATCTCGACTGCCAGAAATTCCCCGACGGACATGCCTTTCAGGCTGCTTGCGAGAACGAAGGGCACGCCCATCCCCCAGAGCTTATCCCTCACGCCTGCATCTGGCTTTTCATCGAGGATAAGCGCAATCCGCCCGAGTGCCCGCAGTGTTTTGGCTGTATCATCGTCAAGTTGTCCCACAGACTCGAGGTAAGCTGCCCAGTGCCCCTTCACCTCCCTGAGGGAGTTTGATGCCTCATTGATGCGCCGGTGCCTCCTCAGCACCACATGTGACCCCCCAGCCACCATTTCAAGGAGCCACCTGAGTCGGTGCCTCTCGTCCTTGACGGACTCGAGCTCTGCCCTAAGACGGCTAATCTCGTCGAGGAGAGACCTGATCCTCCGCTCCATCTCGTACGTGTCCGGAGACTTCGGCTGCCGGTACTCAAGCCTTGTGAGCCTTAGCTCGTCCTCAAGCTCCTCGACCCTAGACGAGAGCTTATCGATCTTCTCGAGGAGTACATCCCTCTCCGCCCGGAGGTCCTCGAACTTGGACTCGAGAACTCTTATCCTCTCCCTCTCCCCGCTTGCCCTAACCCTGAGAGGCGGGGGTTGGGGGGGCGGCTCGCACCTGGACTTGGCTATCGCGTCGCTTATGCTGAGGCCTCTGATCACGAGCGCCTTCACCTCCTCAACGTCAACAGTCTCCCCCTCCATGCGGGCGTGTGAATAGCACTGGTCGAGCTTGTTCCTGAATGAGGAGTATGCCTTGAACGCAGCCGCGAGCGAGTCTCTCTGGTGGGCATCCGCCACCTCAACACCCTGCTCGGATGCGATCCTGTTTGAGATTTCTGCCTTCTCCTGGGTCTTCATTGGGCGATCTGGGGCGTAGACAAGCGCGTTGTGCATCGCCGCGAGCTTGTTCACCATGTCTGGCGGAGGACAAACATCTGTCGCGAAGACAAGGGCGCGACCGAGCTCGGAGAGGCGCCTGGCGATCTGCCCCCTCGTTACCCCCCTACCGCTCGAGAGGCTGAGGATCCTCCCGCTTAGGTCAAGGACTGCGACCCCGGTAACCATGCCAGGGTCGATCCCCACTATGAGGTATCTCTTGGAGGACTCTCTCCTACCCTCTTGGGCCAAAGACATATACTCAAACGACTTTGTATATAGGGGAGTTATTTTAACGTTGACGCTTGATGTCCGGATCTGGCGGACTAATCCAAAGAGCCTACTCCTCGGCGCGTACACTGTAAACGAGGCGCCTCTCGTGCCGTGGGATCCCTTCTTGATTTCAAGGTCATACTCGAAACCACCAGCCTCGAGTGCCGACGTTATCCGACTGACGAGGCTCTGAACCGCCCCCTCGACGCTCCTCCTGTACCGCTCTGAGCTCATACCCCCGGAACCGCCCCGCCGCCTCCTCGAGATGGTGATCTTCGTCTCTGGACCATATACCCTGACCGCGTAGCCTATCCCAGAGGCTGCCGCCCTGGCACAGACTTCAGCCGATCTCATCGGATCAAGTTTCTCCCCCCGGGTCATGCCGATCTGCCTGCCTATCACGGAGAGGGGCAGGAATCCTTTCTCGGGGGATCCCGTGACTTGTACGAGCTCTGACCTGAGTAGGCTGCCTACAAAACGCCTGATCTCGCCCTCGTCCCCGAGTTCGTAGATGTTGTCGATTGCCACTGCTTCGACCTCTTGGCTCACCGCTATTCTAGCCGCCTCTTCTGGGCTCACAATCTCGCGCCTCAGTGCGACGGCTTCGCCGCGTACCAGTACGACCGAGAACCCCATGCCGGAGGGGTGGCGATCCAGACCGAGCACACTCTTGTATTTCATTATACAGGACCAGCTAAAAGTATATATATTACAATGTAGCCCATTGTATACAATATAGGCATTCTTGCTTATAAAAAAGTTGTTGAATTAGCTCATATTAATGACTTCGCTACCATCGTAGGGACGAAACATTTAAAAGAAGGATGTTTTCGCATATTAATTGAAAACTAAAGGTGTCAAAAAATGAGTGAAGTAATTGAAAAAACTAGAAGTGAAGAAAACATACTGACTGTAGAAGGGGATAGCATACCTAAAGTTGCAATGGCACTCTCATCACCGACGAGGATCCAAATCCTCAACTTCATAAAGTCCAAGGAGGTCGATATGCAGGAGATAGCGGAGCTTATAAAGCAGAGCAAGGCGAACGCGAGTGCACAGATGAGGATCCTCGAAGAAGTCGGCTTGGTGAAGACCTCTTACAAGCCCGGGATAAGGGGAGTCAAGAAGGTCTGCAGCACTGACATAAAGGAGGTAAGGTTCAGGTTCTGAGAGAACCTACCCTCCCACTACCGTCACGAATACTCATCTATTACCCCCCGTCTCGATCTACCCTCCACAAGCGAGACGTACGGGTATTCGATATGCCAGAAGTTCTGCTCGCTGCTAGTTTTTGTGCGCACCTTTGGGCAGATCCATGCCGGCGGCGGCGCTCACAAACCCCAAGTACGGCATCGAGGGGCGACCAGGCCTCGACCTGAACTCGGGGTGGGACTGGGTGCCCAAGAAGAATGGGTGGGAAGGCAGCTCGGCGAACTCCACCCTCGCCCTGTCCTCGGACCAACCGCTCAGTACGAGCCCGTTCTCCCTCAAGAGATCCCAATAGCGCGGGTTCACCTCGTACCTGTGTCGGTGCCTCTCCACTACGACATCGGACCCGTAAAGCCTGTGCACCATCGTGCCAGGCTCGACGAGGATCCTGTACGCCCCCAAGCGCATCGTGCCCCCTAGGGAGCCCAGGTTCTTCTGCTCGGGAAGGAGATCTATGACGGGGTGCCTCGAGCCCGGGTCGACCTCGGTCGTATTTGCCCCCTCTAGCCCGATTACATTCCTCGCATACTCGACTATCGCCAGCTGGAATCCGTAGCATATCCCGAGGAGGGGCTTTTTGTTGACCCTCGCGTAGTTCACTGCCCGAATCTTGCCCTCGGTACCCCTCGGTCCGAATCCGGGCAGGATCATCACTCCGTCGTATTCGCCGAGCTCCTCTACCCTCGCCGGATCCTCTTCATACTTCGTCGTCTCTATCCATGCGGTCGAGACCCGAGCCCCGACCTTCGCCCCCGCATGCTTAAGCGCCTCGATGATGCTGACATATGAGTCGGAGAGCTTTGTGTACTTGCCGCACATTGCGATGCGGACCGGCTTGGATGCCCTCATGAACTCCTCTACGATCGAGCTCCACGGACTCCAGTCGGGTCGCCTGGCATCAAGCCCGAGCCTTTTGAGTATGTACTCCCCCATCCCCTGCTGGTCTAAGTTAAGCGGAACCTGGTAAATGCACTCTGCATCGAAGGACGTGTAGACCGCCTCCACGGGCACGCTCCCGAAGAGCGCTATCTTCTTCTTGACATCCTTGTCAAGGGGTACCCTGCACCTTGCCACGATCATATCGGGCTGTAGACCGATCCTCCGCATCTCCTGGACGCTGTGCTGGCATGGCTTGCTCTTCTGTTCCTTGGTGGAGTCCAGGATCGGAACGAGCGCGACATGGACGAAGAGGGTGTCGTTCGCCTCCTCCTCGAGCCTCATCTGACGTACGGCCTCGAGGAACGGAAGGCCCTCTATGTCGCCAATCGTCCCCCCGATCTCCACAAGAAAGACGTCAGCCCCGGAGGCGCTTGCTGCCGACCTTATCGACCGCTTTATTTCGTCGGTCACATGAGGGATTATCTGGACGCACTGACCTAGGTACTCGCCCTTCCTCTCCTTCTCGATCACGGAGGCGTAGACCTTACCAGTGGTGATGTTGCTGAGCCTGGAAAGATTTATGTCGAGGAACCTTTCGTAGTGACCCAAGTCAAGGTCGGTTTCCCCCCCGTCCTCGGTGACGAATACTTCGCCGTGCATGAACGGGTTCATCGTTCCGGCGTCTACATTCACGTAAGGGTCAATCTTCATTGCCGAAACCGAATACCCTCTCGCCTGGAGCATCTTGCCTATTGAGGAGCTCGTGATGCCTTTTCCTACGCTGCTGAGGACGCCGCCTGTGATGAACACGTACTTGACCACGCAATGCACCCCGTTAAATACCAACTATCTCCCAACAATCAGTTTAAAAAGGTATTTCTTTATCATCTCCCCCACTACTTTCTCTCGCTCCCGAGGACAAGCTACTGGGTCGCTTTTCCTCCAGCGCGAAGCCCGTGATCCGCATCGTCCCTGACGACCTGACCCAAGAGAACTCGGCTGTGGTCACATTTATTCGCCGTTGGAAGAGCGGCATGTCGGATACAAATGTTTCGTACTCGCCTCCCTCCCCGGAGACATTTATCCTGAAGCGTTCCCTCAGGCGCAACAGGTCGCGAACTGCGCGGAGGTCGAGCCTTCTACCGAGCCACTCCGGGCCAAGGCCCTCAGCCGCGACTGAGGTGAAGTAGACCTCAAACCCCAAGGCGCAGATCTCCCTCAGGAGCGACTCCTCATCCTCCTGCCACATCGGGAAGACGGCTCGTAATCCAGAGCTGGCGCAGAGTGCCTCGATCCTTTCCCTCTGGTACCTGCTCGCTATTGCGCCCGCAGCCATGGCGTCGAACCCGTGCTGCGCCTGGAGGGCAGGGATCGCCGCGGCGAGCTCGGATACCTCGACCTCCTTCTCCCCAGACACCGGAATGCCTTCCCAGGGGATGCACATGCACCCAGCCTGGACCCGCGTGAGGGATACATTCGGGATGTGGAACATGTACGAGTCATCCCTGCGCGGGATCGCCGAGACAAGGCAGGCTACCTCGTGCCCCATCGACTTGAGCCTCCAGATGCAGAGGCTGCTGTCCTTCCCCCCCGAGAAGAGGACGGCTACCCTCATCCGACCCCCTCCAGCACATTGCTGTGATCCCCCATTTCTCCGCCTTCCCCTCCATCCGATCTCAGAACGCGAGCAACACTGCGAGGAGTCCGGTCAGGTAGATCCCGTCGAATGTGCCCGCGCCCCCTATGCTCATGTTCACCGCGCCCATTGCCCTTATGTCTTTCAGGTGCATCAGGTCCGCGCCCAGCAACGTCCCGAGCGTGCCCCCGACATAGGCGACCACTACCGCAAACTGTCCTCCCAGCAAGATGGCACAGAGCGCCGCTACGAGCGGCGGTATGAACATCGGTGTGACTATGCCGACACCTCCGACCGGCTTGGCGATGAGGAATACTGCAACCGAGACCACCGCTGTGGCTAAGAGCGAGGGTGCGATTGCACCGGGGTTCATGGCAAGGAGGTAGAAGGAGAGGAGGAGCGGCATGACGGCTCCTCCAAGATTTATCGACAAGACGCTCTCGAGCACTCTCGTCTCCACTGTTGGTAGCGGGTAGGGGATGCCGAAGAAGTAGATGTACCTTACCGCCGGCGTCGCGGCAGCCACCTTCCTTCGCCAGACAGGGATGTTGACCGAGCTTCCGAGCAGGCTGAAGAGGAGGAAGGTGAGGAACGCGACCCAGCCGAGACCGACATTGCCGAGGGCGCGTCCGACTACCCCCAACACCATGAGGGGCGCAAGGATGATGAGCATGAAGAAGAAGGCGATCAGCACAACGCCTATCGTAGGGAGTACGAAAAATCCTTTTTTCATCAACACTACCAGAATGGAGTTGGGGGCAAAAAGATATAACTTTTTGGATTGCGTATAGGAATCATGGTAGCCGGTAGGATTTTCGTGAGCTTGACCCCCCAAGAGGGCAAGAGGCTCATCGGGAGGGGGGTAGCAGCCATGCGCCAGGTCAGGCAGGCGCTCGAGGGGGGCACGGTCGTCATCACCCCTGGGACCACGAACGCCTATGTGTACGAGGAGCTGACCGGGGAGAGGATCGAGAGGGGCAGGTTCGCAATAGGGATAATAACGCCCCGCGGAGCCTGCGTCTCCGATGCTTCCAGCAGGATGACCGAGATCGTGCTCTCGAAGGGAAAGCCGACGGGGGAGAGGCTTAGGGAGGCGCTAGAGAGGTTGGGTCCGCATGACGTGTTCATAAAGGGGGCGAACGCGGTCGATCCGTGGGGAAACGCGGGCGTCTACTTGGGATCGCCCACTGGGGGGACCATCGGGATGAGCCTTGGAATACTTCTTGCGAGGGGCGTCCAGGTCGTGGTTCCTGTGAGCCTTGAGAAGCTCATACCTTTCCCGGTCCCGGAGGTTGTACCAGAGATGGGGAATATGAGGTTCATGGCGTCGATGGGATTGCCGGTTGGGATGGTCCAGATCCCTGGCAGAGTAGTCACTGAAGTAGAAGCGGTGAGGACACTATTCAACTGCAGGTGCATCCCTGTTGGGGGCGGCGGCGTCAATGGCGGGGAGGGGAGCAGATGCTATGTCTTGGAGGGGGAGAAGGAAGCGCTCAGGGCGGCTTGGGCCTACTTGGAAGGGATAAAGGGGGAGCCGCCGCTCTGCGTGGAGGAGGAGAGCTGCTACGAGTGCGCTATCAGGTGTATCGGGGTAGAAAGGCATGCTGCTAAGAGTTGAAGATCTTCACGTCGTAGTCGAAGGGAAAGAGCTGCTGAAGGGGATAAGCCTAAGCCTCGACTACGGTGAGATAGTTGCGATAATGGGACACAATGCGTCAGGAAAGACAACCCTTGCGCTGACGCTGGCGGGGTTCCCGCAGTATGTGGTGAGCAAGGGAAGGATCCTCTTCGAGGGGCAAGAGATCTCGTCAAAAGGAATCGACGAGCGAGCCAAGCTGGGTCTCGCGCTGGCGTTCCAGTCGCCCCCAGCGATAAGGGGGATAAAGCTGGGGCACATGATCGCCCTCTCAGCGGGGATCAACCCGTGGCAGCCCAAGCCCGGGGACGACCTCGAGCTCCCTAAGAAGATCCTGAGCAAGGTAAACCTCGATCCAGAGAGGTACACCGAAAGGGAGCTGAACGTGGGGTTCTCAGGGGGGGAGAGGAAGAGGTCGGAGCTGGCGCAGATCTTCGCAATGAAGCCGAAGCTTATGATACTGGACGAACCGGATAGCGGAGTAGACATCGACTCTTTGAAGATTCTCGGGAGTGCCCTCCTCGAATACTTCAACTCTATCCGGTGCGGGATTATGATAATAACGCACCACAGGCACATTCTGCAGTACCTGAAGCCCACCAAGGTACACATCCTGTCCGGTGGGAAGGTGGCGATAACCGGAAGTTACGAGGAACTGATGCCAAAGATCGAGGAGAAGGGGTACGAGAGGCTGATCAAGGAGGAAGGCGTGAATGGGTGAGGAGTGGCGTAAAAAGTACAAACTCGAGGCACTACAGGCTGTGACTAAGAGGGCGGCTTTCGGCAACGACATAGACCTGAGCGACTTCGTTACAGTCCCGAGCAGGGAGGGGGAGCTGACCGACGAGGTAGCCAAGAAGACCCTTGAGGTCGGGGTCGACCTCGGGGCTAAGAAAACAGGAACCTACTTCCAGCTCGACCACTCGGTACTGCTGAGCCAGATCGCCTCCAAGGTCAAGGGCGTGGAGATGATGCCCACGGACGAGGCGCTCGATAAGTACGATTGGCTGAAAAACTATTACTGGAAGGCGTTATCGGTCTCGCAGGACAAGTACACTGCAGTCGCGGAGCTGAGGCAGACGAAGGGGTACTTCATAAGGTCCGCGCCTAACACGAAGGTGGACCAGCCCATCCAAGCTTGCCTCTACATCGGTAGCGAAGGCCTGCTCCAGGCGCCGCACAATATCGTCATCGCCGAGGAGGGGTCGGAGCTGAACATCGTGACAGGGTGCACCGCGGACAGCAGGGCCAGGATGGTCGCGCACATAGGGGTGAGCGAGTTCTACGTCAAGAAGGGCGCGACCCTGATCTTCACTATGATACACAGCTGGTCAGAGGATGCTTATGTGAGGCCCCGGACAGGGGTGATCGTCGAAGAGGGGGGGACTTTCATATCGAACTACGTGTTGATCAAGCCGGTCAAGGACATCCAGAGCTACCCGACCGCACACCTGGTGGGCAAGGGCGCCAAGGCGAAGTTCAACTCGATAATATACGCGAGCAAGGACTCGATAATCGACTTGGGGAACAGGATCTACCTCATGGCGGAGGGGACCTCCGGGGAGTCGGTCTTCAAGGTCGTCTCTACCGGGACCTCAAAGGTGTACAACAGGGGTCAGGTATTCGGGCAGAACAGGGGGACAAAGGGCCACCTGGACTGCAGGGGCATGATCCTCTGCCCAACATCAACGATAACGGCAATCCCAGAGCTCGTCGCCGAGCACTCCGAGACCGAGCTCTCGCATGAGGCTGCGATCGGGAGGCTCCAGGAGGAGCAGCTCCACTACCTGATGTCGAGGGGTATCTCCCCAGAGCAGGCGATAGGCGTGCTCGTTAAGGGATTCCTTGACCCAGGCCTTCCCGGGCTCCCGGAGCGGCTCCAGGAGGAGATAAGGTCGAAGCTCTCCCTGCTCGACAGGAGAAGCGAGGGAGGGGCGAAGGAGCCCTGCTGATGCAGGAGAGAAGGAACAGGCTAATCGCCAAGCGACCGAATGCAAAAAACCGCCTCGCTGCCCCCACCCCGTGAACGGGTTTTGCTTGCATACGTACGCCGCAGGCGAGGGTTCACCTGATCAGAACCTCGCCTGAGTAAACCCTCTCCTTGCCTGAGGTTGTCTCGACCACTAGCGAGCCGTCTGGGTCGATCCCCACCGCCCTGCC
>JASFYL010000031.1 GCA_030055575.1 Thermoproteota archaeon
GCTGGGGTCAAGATAGGATACGCGACCGTCATCTCGAAATACCTGAAGAAGGTCCCAACGCTCGACCTCCACCAGGTTGACGTGAATCGCATAGCCGAGATCGTAACGAAGGACGCAGGACTATGATCAGTGGGGGCGCTTGGATGTTAAACTCCTCTGGCATGGAAAAAACAGGCACAGCCGGCATTCCTGCTACGGCACAGCATCTCAAGCGCTCCTCTGGCATTGAAAGGGTGGCCTCTTTCATCCAGAGGAATTATTCGTACATGGTCTTCTTGATGGTATTCCTCGGCATATTGGCAGGCATCAACGCCCCATCTCAGGTTCAGTCACTCAAGCCGCTTATGCTACCCCTGGTTAGCATAATGGTCTATGCGATGACCATCACAATAAGGTTCAGGGAACTGGTACAGGTGACGAAGAAGCTAAGGCAGATAACGCTGGGGCTGCTGCTGAACTTTGTCCTGCTGCCGCTTCTCTGCTTCTTTCTTGCGTTGGCATTTCTCTCGTCGAGACCGGAGTGGGCAGCAGGATTCATACTGATGGGGACCGTACCTTGCGCAGGCATGAATGTTGTGTGGACCGGGCTGCTGAAGGGGGACGTCCCGCTTGCGCTGATCTTGGCAGCGCTAACGATGATCGTGGGGATAGTAACCATACCGGGGATAACTGCCCTCCTCGCAGGAGTATACGTCAGCGTGAATGCCGCAGACCTCCTCTGGTCGATCGCAACCGTACTCGCAATTCCGCTCATCCTCGGGATCGTTACCCGCCAGACGCTTGAGGCTAAGCTAGAGAAGTCCCTGCCAAAGTACCTCCCTGCCTTCCCGCCGGTCTCAGCAATCACAGCGATGATGCTGATGTTCTCGATGCTTGCAATAAACATGGCAATGGTGCCAGGCGACCTATCCATAGTCTTGCTGTTGGTGCTCCCGCCTATCATCCTCTTCCCAATCGCGTTCGGGCTATCTCACCTGATATGCTCGAAGGCCCTCCGCCTGCCGCTCGGCGAGACAAACGCGATAGTCTACAGCTCTGGGATGAAGCATCTACCGATCGCCATGGGGATTGCGTTTGCCTCATTCGGACCAGGCGCCGCGCTCCCGATAGCCATATCCGCGGCTTTCCAGACGGTCAGTGCCAGCGTCTTCTACAGAGTATTCCAGCGCTTGGGCCGAAGTCACCAGCAGTCTTGAGGAATGCTGGCAAAGAGAGATTGGGAGTAAAAATAAGCTGCGTACAAATCAGATAGGTAGGAAAAGAGGGGTGGGGGGAGATCTCTTCCCTGTCTTTCTAATTTATCTTGGATCCGGGTGTATAGATCTGGGGGTCTCCTTGTACCCCGTCCACGTTTGCTGTCACCAAAGATGTAGCGTGCATCGATCAGCCCGAGGAGATTGTCTAACTGGGTCCCGAAGAAGCCCTGCATTTCCGCATCGCAGTATAGAACATTCTGTACATGGACTCCCGTTCTCGAAAGCGCCTCTCGGAGCCCCTCAAGACAGTCGACTTTATCACTAGGGGTTGGCTACTATCCGATTGGAGTTAATAATAATGCCAGAATCTACAGGGCACTGGAAGAAGAAATTTGACAGGAAGAGGAAAATTACGGGCGGCGCCTTCAAGAAGCCGCGCAGGAAGACCATGAGTTGGGTAGTGGCTAAGAAGTAGCAACAGAAGCTGGCAGCGAATTTTTCCGCCTTCCAAAAATCCCGTTTTAAATAGTATTTTATCCGTTTTGCGAAATCATACGATTTCAAGAACTACCGTCCACTTCTTTTTTTTGACTTTCTAGCGTCCTCTAATGATGGAACGGAGATCTTGACACTTTGCAAATACAGTCTGCTAAACCTCAGGAACATTGTAGAATATTCGAAAGCTGATCTCCTGTGATCTATCTCCTCATGGAGTTTTCACCGACCCAAGAAACTTGCAGCTAATGGACTAATCGATAGCAACTGACATAGCAGGATTTGAATTCACGTAAAAGAAATGATTTTAGACTTGCCAAGAAGAAATGGGGGAAGAATGTCTGCGTCCTTAGAGGCATGGATATAGCTCTTCCAAATCCACTCGCACCTCTTGTTATTGGCGTAATCCTTTATCCCCAATGGAATGTTGACTGGTGGACTACTTCGGTAGTTTGCATTTTAGGTATATTGGATGTATGGTTATAATATGTTCAAGAGGCGAATATAATCCAATACAGGTCTAGTAGGGTTTACCCTTCATTTTTTTATGATGTAATCATAATTATGAATGAAATAGAACTTTTTTTCATTTGGTCAAAAAATTGAAGTCATTCCTGAGATGAATAAATATTATTGTTGGGTAATTGTAAGAATGGATGGTCAGATCTCAATGCCTCTTGAAGATAAGGAATACTGGAAATCTTTGATCAACATGGGACTTTCAAAGTTTCTTATCCTTCGGACACTGAAGCAAGGGCCTGCACACGGTTACATCATTTTAAAAAAGCTGACGGAATTCACAAAAGGGTGTTGCATGCCTACTTACGGTGCGATATATCCGATTCTCAAAGAGCTTTTGGATGGTGAGTACGTCAGGGCTAAGACTGAAATCGTAGAGAGTAGGCGAAGAATCGTTTATGAACTCACAGCAAAGGGAGAAAATGCTTACTCAGTGGCATATGCGGCTTGGAAGGAAGTGGTTCCCTTCCTAAACATGATCATCGAAGATAAATGATTCGATATTTTTATATAGTTACCATATATAGAACCTCTATATATGGTGATAGATTATGCGTTTGATGAAAAAGAGTAAGTCGTGCTGTGATATGCACATCGTTTCGGAAGAAGAGTCAAAATGTGCTATATGCAACAAGAGCGGGATAAGCTTACTTGAAGCAAACCATAAAGAGCTAGGTTATCTGATGGTTTGTCAAGTATGTTGGAAGAAGCTCAGCGAGCAGAATATGCTAGTCTCTGGCTCATCAGGATCATGTGGATGCTGCAGCTAACCTCCTATGAAAAAACCAAACGGAAGTCATTCCCATGCTAGAAGACCAACTGATCGGTGCGGGGTATTGGTTTGCCTACATTTCGCTTGAACTGAGCGTCCTATTTTTGGGCGTAAGCTTTCTGATAGGCTTGATCACTGCCTACATCCCGCCCAACAAAGTTGAACATATCCTTTCAAAATACGGCAAGGGACTCTTTGGGAATGTTTTGGGATCTGTTTTTGGAGGGGTTTTGCCTTTCTGTTCTTGCTCAACAATACCTGCCCTGATTGGACTGATCAACATTGGCATCCCATTTCGAATAGCTATGTCATTTCTTATAGCGTCACCCCTTGGAGTGTTCAATCTAGCAGTGATCTCTCTGTTCTCTGTAATGTTTGGACCTAAAATTGCACTGCTTTACATTGTCTTCACATTCTTTGGCGCAATCTTCGCAGGGTGGCTGCTTGATAAATTTGGTCTCAAGTTATACCTTAAGAAGGTAAGGATTGTGGGAGGACACGATGAAATTGAAATCAACACTTCAGAAATTGGAAAACGGTGGAAGAAGCTGAAGCAGAAGATGAGATCTTCATGGTTTTTTACAAAGAGCCTTTATTTTCGGATGGTTCCATACATTCTAATAGGCGTAGGCATCGGCGCCTTTATTTACGGTTTTGTCCCCGAGGATCTCCTGGCAATCTATGCAGGCTCGTCGAATCCATTCGCAGTACCAGTCGCTGCTGCCATCGGAATCCCCATGTATGTGCGGACCGAGACTATGATACCGATCTGTTATGTGTTGACAGAGAAGGGCGTTGGAATCGGTACTATTATGGCCCTCATAATCGGAGGTGCTGGAGCAAGCATCCCAGAACTTACATTGCTAGCTTCAAT
Source organism: Thermoproteota archaeon (assembly GCA_030055575.1). Lineage (GTDB taxonomy): Archaea > Thermoproteota > Methanomethylicia > Methanomethylicales > Methanomethylicaceae > Methanosuratincola. The sequence continues at coordinate 3,857 of JASFYL010000031.1, forward strand.
CTTCAAGAGAAAACTGTTGATTGCATATGTTGCCAGCATATTCACAATCGCCACCCTGACTGGATACATCTTCAATTTTTTGGTTCCATCCCTCATTGCTTAAGGTGTATTATTGTGTATTTACAATCATTTCTGAAGACAAAAAAGCAATCATGTTGAATCGGCAGTTTTTACCAGCGGGAGCACTAGTTCAGTAAAAGTAGTTCAAATCTAGAGATCTGGATCCCTCAGGTTCCTCAATTCTGAGAGCGTGATTCCCAGCTCCGAGCACTTCTTCAGCTGCCTCTGAAATATGCTCGCAGCAAGGTACGCGTCGCTAAGCGCGTCGTGTCTCGAGGCAGGGTTGAGCTTGTACCTCTCTAGGAGGTCTTCGAAGCTGAACCTGCGCGGCACGGGGGTCCCCTCCCTCCTCAACAGCCACGCCTCGACTCTTGCGATGTCGATACTCCGGTCGAATGATGGCACTGGGCTTGCGAGCCTGCCCAGTTTTTTGTAACTCCCCCTAAGGAACGCCCTGTCGAAGTCTGTGGCGTACCCGATCATTGTCTTCCCCTCCAGCATTTCCCGCACCTTCCCGGAGACCTCCTCGAAGGACGGGGCTCCTTCCAAGTCCTTCGGGCATATGCCGTGGAATTTTATCGATTTCTCATCAAGCCTGCCAGTCTTCACGAGGGTGTGGAAAGCGCTTCCGAGGAGGATCCTGTAGCCCTTCATTGGAATGATTGCAATAGAAACGATCTCGTCAGAGTTAGGTACCAGTCCAGTTGTCTCAAGATCCACTGCCGCGAAGTCCCCTTCCTCAAAATCTAAATCAGCCATTGTTCAGCCCCAGCTCATTAGTTCCTTCAAGCATTTTATTTGCTCCATTGCCGTTTTAATCACTTTTTTATGAACATTCCTGTCCACCCTGCCCTCCTCACCGCATACCTTGCCCATCAACTCAAAGGTCCTCAGTGCTATGTAGGTCTCCTTGAGCGTCTCAGAAAGCCCCAACGGGATAAGACCTTGGCTACCTAGTGTCTCGATCCTTTCCCATGTGGGCTTTGGTACAAGGTCCCCGTGCCGGCAGGCCAGCGTCTTCACTCCGTCAGCAATCTCCCTAAGGAGCGCACCCGCCTCCTTTCTGCTGCCCGCTATATTCATCACCTTCTCCAGCTGTGTTTCTTGCTGTACCCGTTCCCTCAGGGCGTCCCTGAACCTCAGGCAGGCGTGATTGTCGCCCAATATGTAGCGGGTGTCGATCAGCTCGAGGAGCCTTTCTGATCTTAGGGTTCCCAAGAAAACCTTCATGTCCGCATCGCAGCAATCGACGTTTCTCACATGAATCCCTACTTTCGAAAGCGCTTCCTGGAGCCCCTCCACTCGTTTGCTGCCAACTACCAGTAAGCCCGCCTCGAAGGGAAAACTGAATTCACCCCTTCCGAGCTCGCCCGTGAACATTACCGCGCTTCCTATTTCCGGATCCCCGAACCATTGAGAAATCGCCTTCTTTGCGGCTGCGTCTGCAAGCCTAGCCACGATCGCCGAGATCGATGGATAATCCAGACCGCGCTTTGAGGCGTTCCTGATGACCTCATTTATTCCTTTCTCTGGGGTAACAAACTCGCCCGGGTTAGCCCATGCCGCCCCCTTCGTGACCCTGAAGAAGTAGCTATGGACCTCAAGGCTCGAGACGAGGTCTTTGATCGATATGACCCCAGTCAGCTTCCCGTCATCAACTACCGCGAGGTGGTTTACCCCGTGGGATATAAATTTCACATATGCGTCCAGCACCGAAGACCTCGCGCCCACGGTTATTACCGGCGAGGACATCGCCCGCTCAACCGGTTCCAAGGCTCCAGAACCATCGTTGATGTGCCTAAGCACATCCGAGTGGGTCACTATCCCAAGAGGTTCCATCCCTGGACCAACTACAATGACGCTACCCACCCTTTGTTCGACCATGAGCCTGATTGCGTCCATAAGCGTCCCCTCCCTTGAGCAGAAGACCGGACTCCTGCCGACGATCTGGCATACTGGTCTGTGCAGACTCCCCTCCTTTTCCCGTAGGCTGGTTCCCATAAGATGCAGGAACCTCTTCGAACTTAGGCTCTCGATATAGTCCCTGAAGCCCTCATTCCTCTCAGCCACGAGCCTAGCCGCTGCCGATTCCAGCACAAAGACCACCGCGTCCTCTAGGGCTTTCCCGTCGTACTCTGGCATCCATCCGGATTTGGCAGCATCGACGCCCAACAGCTCGTCCTTCTCAACGACCTCTTCCAGTCCTGCCTCCGAGAAGAGCCCTATCTTCCCCTCCCTGACGAAGTAGAGCCTTTCGGTTCTCTCGCCACGCCTAAATATCGCCTTCCCCTGCTTGTAGAACTCGACATCCATCCTACTAACTAGCTCCGCCAGCTCCGCTTTTTGGAGGAGGGAGAATGGCTTCACCTTGGACAGGTACTCTGCTGGAGGGAACATCCCTTTGCCACCCTCAGATGAACGCCCTTTCGATGTGGCTCTGGAAGAGCTTGACCGTCTTCATCGCCTCCTTCATCATCCCGACTTCGACAGGCGTGAGGGCAGAGGTTTCAACAGTGCCTTGGGTCAGCAGCTGGGATGTAATCTTGAAGCCCATGATTATATCGTAGCTCTGCAGGAGCTCCCTTCTCAGCTCTGAAGAAATTACTTTCTTCTCTCCTAGCTGTTCTATCCTCTCCGACGTTGAGGTCGCTGTTATGCCGTTCGTTACTGCCAGCGCCCTGACTGGGTACTCCAAAGGCGCCACAGCCTTTGACTTGAAGTCGAAGGACTTTGGGATGCCTAGTGGGGAGATGGGCGGTTTGTACATGAGAGAGTGCGAAAGATACAGCCTGTTCTTGTGGAGCTTTTTTGTCAGCTGACTCTTCACCTCCTCGAGGAGCGCGCCGTCCCCCAGCACCGCTCGCGAGTCAGCAATGATGGATATCTCTACCGCAAACCTCTGGGGGTCGTCGCTCCACCTGTCGATAAGGTTCAGCATATCCTTGCGCCCGAAAAGTAGTTTCCTTGCAGTGTAACCGTGCTGGCACGGGGGGAAGCCTACCTCGTCCATCGACTCCTCGAGCTCCTCCACCCAGGATCTCACCTTGCCCCCTTCTGTGGATCCATCCTCGTATACCAAAATGGTATCCCTGTCGGTCAGCACGAACTGTTCCCTCCTGCCCCAGCTCCCGGTTGCAGCATAGACTGCGTGTCCCGGGGGTCCCCCCTTAATGCTCGTGACCGCGATGAGCGCGGCGTCCACCACCTGGCTGATGCTCTCGTAAAACATAGTGCTCCTTGCCATGCCGCCCCTCTTCTTGTAGGCGGTGAGCGCCCTCTTGATTATCTCATCCTTGAACTCGGTCATGGTTTCCTTGATTTCGCTCAGATCCTTGGCTCGCCTCATCCTGATAACATAGTAGAGGTGGAAGGGTCCGAGCCGGTAAGCAAGATCCCCGATCGTCACAACCCCGCGCACCCTCCCTCCCTCGGTGACCAATGTGTGTTTGATGCGATGCTCCAGCATCTTCGAGAGCGTCTCGTGGATCTTTTCGTCAACTTCGACCGTGATCAGGTCAGGCACCCTGCTTGGCTTCGCCCTTAAGTATTCGCCGACGCTGATGCCAACGTCGACACCGTTAGCGACCACCTCCCGGAGGTCGGAGTCCGTCAGTATGCCCACAGGCTTTCTACCGTCCACCACCACGACTGACGAAACGCCCTCCAAGTGCATCATTTTAGCAGCGGTCCTTATTGGCACATCAGCCATGACCCAGACCAGCCTCCTCAATGCTAGTTTCTTTAGCGTATCGCTCTCTCTCTCGATCCCCCCTCCGCCACTGTCATTTGCCATTCTGGTCAACCTCGACCTCACTCTGGGGTCTTCAATTCCTCGACAAACTTGATGGTCTCTGGCTTGTTTGCCCTCTTACCCCCGGTAGCGATAGAGACCAAGACCGAGAAGAGCAGATTGGCAGAGAAGGCTATAGTCCCCCACGCCAGCGTGCCGATCTTGTTGCCCATTACCGTCACTGGAGCCACCCCCATCAGCCCGACCCCGATGACATAGGGGAGGGCTATCGCCATGCCGCAGACCATCCCGGCAACGAGACCATACCTGTTGAGACCCTTCCAGAAGATCCCGAGAATGACTACGGGCGTGAATGAGGCGGCTGCGAAGACGAATGCCCAGCCCACAAGCAATGCGACGTATGTGGAAAAGGTCTGATCCTGGAGCGCCAATGCCCCGAATATGCCAGAAAGCACCGAGAGGAGTACGACCATCCCCCTCCCAATCCAGATCTCCCTCCGCTCTGTCGTCTCCGGGTTGATGAACCTCTTGTAGATGTCCCTCGTAGCGCCGACAGCCATCACCATGATCAGCCCGTTTGCGGTGCTCAGCGCCGCAGCGAGGCCGCCGATAGCCACTATAGCGGCGAAGAACCATGGGAGTCCGAACATGTCCGGCATTCCGACCACGACTATGTCGTTGTGGAAGGAGAGCTCGGGCGGCTGGATCAGCCCATCCCCGTTCAGGTCGGTCAGCTTTATCAGGCCAGTTGGAATCCACTTCTGTATCCATGAGAGGTCGAGGGCTTGGTCTATCGGCATGCCCCAGACTCCGGAGAAGGCGTGCCTCGCAAGGATTGCGTATACCGGCGCTGTGACGTAGAGCAGTGCTATGAATGTGAGCCCCCAGCCAACACCGTACCTCGCGGTCCTGACATTTTTCACCAGGTAGAACTGTGAGAGGACATGCGGGAGACCGACTGTCCCGAGCATAAGGCATAGCGCCGAGAGGAGCCAGTTCGCGTGACCGGTACCGCCCCCGAAAGCCTTGACGAAGGGCTCGGTGAACGCTGTCAAACCGTTGGCGATCTCATTAGCCTCGAGTTGGCTAAGGAGATCCCCATACCCGAAGTGCGGCCAGGGGGCGAAGATCCCCGCGACGTACGCAGCCCCAAGGAACGCGACCCAGTATGCGACTATAAGGATCCAGTACTGAGCCACATTGACCCATACGATGGACTTCCAACCTCCCGTGCCTGCGAAGATGGCCACAATAGCTGATGCGAGGACTGCGCCGAAGATCGCTGGGACCCCCAGGAACCTGCCCACGATCACGCCTGTGGCTACGAGCTGCGCCACCAGGTAGGTGAACGAGATTATGATGAGCATCGTGACCGCGGTGACCCTGGCTATGGGCCAGTTGGACGCCCTGGTCTCTATGAACTCGGGAACCGTGTACGTCCCGGACTTCCTGATAAATGGAGCTATCATGAAGGCGGCTATGCAGTAGCCGAGGGTCCAGCCCAGTATGTATGGCATCCCATCGAAACCGAGGAGTGCGATCGTCCCAGCCATAGAGACGAAGGAGGCTCCGCTCATCCAGTTGGATGCTATCGACGAGCCTATCGGGATGGCCCCAATGCTCCTGCCCGCCACGTAAAAGTCCCCTGCAGTCCTCGTCCTCATCAGGAAAGCAATGATCATGTAAAGGAAAAGTGAGCCGAAAAGGGCAGCCGCCGCAGCGTAAAATGTGCTCCCAGTGATTGTGAGCCCAATGATCACCGCGGTGTACGCGACAGCGAATGCTGCGAATGCCTTCTTACCAGTGAACAACCTTTTAGGCCCCCTAAGACCTATCTGTCCTCTCCATTACGTAGGCGTAGGCGAATATCAGGGCAATCCCGATGAAAATGGAGAGGAAGGCTGCATTGAACCAATGCAACGGGATCCCATTGAGTATTATGATCTGACGCGTCGCATCTATCGGCAGGTGCATGATGATCGCGGGCACGGTCCATGCGAGCATCCACACCACAGTGATCTTCTTCAGCCTTTTCCAGTATGCGGCGTACCTGTCGGGTTCACCTTCATCCTGGTTCATTTTGTCGGGCTTTCCTCCCTGCGGACTCCCGCTCTGTGATGTGAGAGGGCTGGCTTGCCTTGCCAATTCAGTGGAAATAGGCTTTTCGCCCTTCATTTGTCCATGTTTTGGTGTACTCAAATAGTTGCTCCAGAAGACCACTCGTGGCAAGGTGTCTTCTTGCCATTTTGAAAAACCTAATTTTCCGAACCACAGGTGTTTTTTTGCAAAAATCCTATCGGCTATTGACTCATACTGCCCTGAAGTTGGCATACGTAAAATAACCGTAGTCATGAATATAAACTTATTTAATAATTATAATTATTTATCATTATAGTTTATCCTATGGGGTGGAATCTTTCAGAAATAATGGGAAAACTCACCGGCACCTCAGGAACCAAGACTTACGGAGCTCGCCCAAAAGAGTCGACTTTATCACTAGGGGATGCCTACTTGGTATGTGGAGTTAATATAAATGCCAGAATCTACTGGGCACTGGAAGAAGAAATTCAACAGGGAAAGGAGGATCACGGGTGGTCCCTTCAAGAAGCCACGCAGGAAGACCATGACATGGGTCGTGGCGAAAAAATAGTTATGCCGTATGGTCAAAGGTTTTAATGAATCCAAAATCGCCAATCTTAAAAAAATAATGCACACCTGAAACTCATGTTTGAGGATTCTCTGAGCGATATGGTGTGCTGTTACTTCTTTTTTATTTTTGAATTCTACTCAAAGACTACCATCATCATAATAGAATGGCGGTTGGATTAATGCGGATGTTGTTGAAATTGTGATCCGAATCATTCCAAAGATGGCGAAGTCCTTGAAGTACCTATGCCTTGTCACGGCCTCTGCGCCTATAAGCAGAAGTCGCATAAAATTGACTCTACGATCCCTTAGCCGAGCATTTAGCTGTCTTTTCTTCTTTCCCATATAATCGGTCTACCCTTTAGACTGCTTTTCTTCCATAAATTGAAGCCATGGGGAGAGTATGATGATACTTCATATCCTCTCGTTGTGGTTACGGAGGTCATAGAGGCATGCTTTCTTCATCGCCCCGAATAAGCTCTACTCTTCAAATAGGTAATCAGTTATCGTCCTGTTTGTCATTCCACACGATTTCTTTGCGCCTGTCCTACCCTTTAGCACATAGCACAAATTCGGTCTATGTTGGGATCACCATCGTGTCGGTTCTTTGCGAAAATGATGCTTACGTGAATCCAAACTCGCCAGTACAAATCCAAGTCCACCAGAAAAGTACTTCACGTACTGATACACGGCAAACCCAAAAAATAACGCGGGATCCTCGGCTAGTCCTACCCAGTTTCGTATGAAAGCAGGTCTGACTGGATTGATCTGCTTGAAACCTCTCATTTCGTTCTTGCCCAAGAATTTCGTTATGGTCTTTCCATAGTAATAGTGTTTTTTGGCAATCTCTGCTAAGCTTTCGGGCTCTCCGAGGTGCACCTCCTCAGGCTCTATGTAGCCGATTTTGAAGCCATGTTTGAGTAGCCTGTTATGCAAGTCATAATCCTCGCCTGCCACTAGGTCTTCGTCAAAGCCGCCCACTCTTTCGAAAACATCCTTCCTGAAAAACCTCGCAGCCACGTTCAAGTCATCGTACCTGTAACAGTCCCTCTCTATCTTCCGGACCTTAGCCCAAAAGCTGGCGCTCGGATCAGAAGCATTATGGATGCAGATCGCATCAAAGCCCTCGCGCTCACACTTCGTAACAGCACTCTCGATTACTGGAGCCTTGACAAAAAAATCAGAATCCACCCGATAGACGTATTTTCCGCGAGCGTGTCTGATTCCGAAGTTTAGTTGGGCGCATCGCTCCGGTCCCTTAGTCAGAACCAGGTCCGCGTATCTCTCAGCGATCTCCTTTGTCTTGTCTGCCGAGTGATTGTCTACCACAATGATCTCGAGATTCTTGTAGGTCTGCCCTCTGATCGATAACAGGCACTTCTGGAGGTATTTTTCAGAGTTGCGGGTTGGGACCACGACTGACACTAGGGGGGGCTCATTGGTATTCTGCACCTGAAACGCCACCGAGGCTTGACCTAAAGTTTTCTGGAGCCTTCTAATGAAACTTCCGTTGGGTGGTAAACTATGGTAGTTGCCATCTCCACTAACGATCCTTCTATTTCACAGATCATTCTCGATGTCTTAGCTCTTGGGGGCAGCAAGACCCCAGCACCGAACGGGTCTGTCAGTCTAAACGACAAACATACCGTTCAGGGCTAGGTTAGTGTCTTCACATCTTTGCTGCACTTGATGGCGATTGTGGGGAGCAAGAAGAGGCGGGATAGGGGCTGCTATATGACCCCAGACCCATGATACGAACGCTTAATTTATCTTTCAATATTAAGGAATTTTTACCCGCTTATCCTACCTCATAATCTTCCATCGCTTCCTATGTTGTTTACCCTCTCGAGGTAATATACCATGTTAAATTTCCTATTCAATCCTTCAGAAGACATGTAGCGGACCTTGCCGAATATTCCCCTCTCCTTGAACGGTCGGTCGTGGAGCCCGAAGCACCAGCCTATGCCGGCGTAGCTGTTCGGATCCCTTCCGTCAAGTGCGTATTTGTTGTTGAGGTAGACCATCGCTTCGTAGGCATCCTCTATAGTCTCCGACCATTCCATGATCTTCTTCCCCCAGTACATCCTCATGTAGTTGTGTATCTTCCCCCTCTCGATGAGCTCAGACTGCGCAGCGTTCCAATACCTGTCGTGGGTCTTGGCAGCTTCGAGTTCTTCTAAAGTATAGACATAATCCCTCTGGTCCCTTTCGTGGGCTTTTAGCGTCTCAGCAGCCCAGCCCGGGATGAATTTAGAGGGGCTGTCCAGCCTGCTCGCATACAGCGTGAAATTGTGCGCGAGCTCCCTCCTCACCACAAGCTGCTCGAAGAGTGCTTCGTAGTTCCCGTTAGGCGCACCTGTCCTCTTGGCTTCCTCGAGGATCTGGAGTGGGCTTATGTGTCCAAAGTGGAGGTATGGGCTCAGCTCTGTCTCAGCCTGGACTCCGGGATCCCCCCTAAGCTCGGCGAACTCGCGGTACCTATTACGGAGGAACTCGCCGAGAATCCTGAACGCCTGTTTGCTACCGCCCACCGCGCTGCATGGATGGACGTACTCGACTTGTCCTTTGAGCAGCTTATCGTGATCCGATGGCTCGAAATCCAGGACGTCGTCGAGCCTCTCACCCTTGTACTTTATGGCTTCGAATACTCCCGCGTAGAGTGGAGCGAGCCTCCTTATCTTCGGTCTTAAAGTATATGCACCGTACTCCATCCGGTCGCTCGCAACCTTGACTGGAACAAGTACGTTGGGCTCGACCTCTATGATCCCTGATTCCGCGCCTCGGTAGACCAGATCTCTCAATCCCCTCATTACTGGGAGATACGCAGCATCGGAGATCAGCATGTGGGCATCTACAACGTACTCTAGGAGGATCTTCTCGAACTCGCCCTTTCGTAGGTGCAGCGCGATCCCCCTGCTGGAAAGCCCTTCCTTGACATCTGCAAGCCCCTCAAGGAAGAATTTGAAGCTCCTGTAGTTTGCCTCTGGATACCCTAAATCGAGCACGACTAGGACGAGCAGCGGCAGCCCGATCCTGTTGGCTATACGGATCGCGTACTCCAGACTCGGGTTACTGTGCACCCTGAAAGCGCCCTGCATCCAGTACACGACCTTCTTCCCTTTTTTTGAGGGTTCCTTAATGACCCTGACCCTGCCCGCAGCCTCCAACCTCGCCACCGAAATTCTCCTCTCCTTTTTTATGGCAGTTATTGTCCCTTTATCCCGTCCGGAATAGAAGCCACTGGCTCTCTCCGGCCCTGCTGAACCTGACTAGCGCGTACCTCCCGTTGAGCACCTTTCCCAGGAATACCAATTCGATCTTCCCCTCGTCCCAGCTGACGGTTTCATAGACCCCGATGTCCCATATCCTCACGGTTCCAGCCCCATACTCCCCTTCTGGTATCGTGCCCTCGAAGTCGAGATAGTCGAGCGGGTGATCGTCCACCTGTATCGCAAGCCTTTTGACTCCTTTCTCGAGCGGGATGCCCTTCGGCACAGCCCAGCTCTTCAGCATGCCGTCTCTCTCCAGGCGGAGGTCGTAGTGCAGCCTCCGGGCGTGGTGCTCATGGACCACAAATGCTTTCCCCTTCAAAATACCGCTTTGTCCCAACTTGCCTTGCCCTGAGATAACTCCGTCAGTCGGATTATTCAGTTTTTGTATGCAGCCTGTCGACAGCGAAAATCGACCTTTCAGCTCGAGGGCTTTACATTCCTGAATGCTGCGTAGAAGAGGCTGATCCCAGCGAGGTAGAAACCCCCCGCTATGAGGAAAGGCAGCTCGAAGTTGCCCGATGCCAGTATTGCACCCCCGATAATTGTTGTCACACTATTCGGGATCCTCCATATCACGGAGTTGAGCGAACTCGCAAAACCCCGCTGCTCCGGCTTTACTATCCCCATCAGGTATGCGTCCATGAGGGGCGTCGCCATGTTCATCAGCCCAGTCCTTATGATGTAAACGACCGCCGCAGCCGCGAAATCGCCCGTGAACGCTAGCGCCACCATGAATACAAGCGAGAGCCCCTGCGTCAGGACGACAGCCGTGACCGTTCCAACTTTCGATGCAAGCTTGGGGCTGAACGCTGCGCCCAGCCCGATCGTAGCGCTCGAGATTGCCAGTATGGGCCCGCTGTATGAGTCTGGGATCCCAAACTTCAGGAAGAGCCAGGTCGGTATTAGGGGTATTATGAAGCCCGCCCCGAGCCCGATTATGCTGTTGATCCCGGAGAACTTGAGCAGCACACCGAGCCCCTTAAGTGAAGCTGCACCCGGCTTGGAAGCCTCCTTGACCCCCCTCAGTATAGAATAGAGGGTCACCGGAACGAACAGGTTGACAAATCCGAACAGGTAGAGGAGGCTGTTGTGGATCGCAGCCTTCTCGACCCCCAGCAGGCTCACCAGATCTA
>JASFYL010000032.1 GCA_030055575.1 Thermoproteota archaeon
GAACCGGGCATTCTTGACCACGCCGATCATAGAGCCTACAACGATCGGTCTGGTGACGCCGTCGGTGACCTCGGAGTGCCCACCGACGACTGCAACGCCGACCTCCTCCGCAGCAGAGCCTATCTGTCCGCAGATCCTCTTCAGGTCAGACTCACTAGTCCCCAGGGGGAGCAGGAGGCAACATAAGAACCACTTCGGCACCGCGCCCATCGAAGCGACATCGTTTGCGTTAACATAAACTGCCAAAACACCCACCTCATCCACGGATCCAGTTATTGGGTCTGACTTGAGTGCCAACATTCCGCCGCCATGCCTGACGACTGCTGCATCTTCCCCGACCCTAGGTCCGAGCATCACGTCTGGGTCAGTCGCCCCTAGCTGGTAAAAAACGACCCTTTTGAGTATCGAGTTCGGGATCTTCCCAATGTCCATATTGCCCATCTGCCTTTCTTCAGTGATCCTACTTTTTGAGTATGGATCGGGTTGGAGGTCTGACGGATACAGCCGTTGTCTCCCCTATTATCTCTATCCGGACTATGAGTTCAGGTCGGTCGAGATCCACTTTACATCCATGATCCACTAGGGCGTGCCCGACCCTCCGCTCCACCTCCCTAGCCGAGGGGAGAAGGCTACCGCGCCTCCTGCACCTCACGGCAACGCGGGGTCCCCTTCCGGCGAGAAGGACCGAAGCGTTCTCTATTGCGATCAGGTCTGATGGCACCAGCAGGTCGACTGGCACTGCTCCCATCACTAGCGACGAGTTGGGATCTACCGCCAAAAGCGCAGCGTCGTCGGGATCGAGGGAGGTCTCCAAGATAAGAACGCCACCAAATCCGGTTTCCCGGACGGAAGCCCCAGGATCCAGCGGGAGGACGCGATCCAGAATTTCCGCCGCTGCCTTTTTCTCTTTACCGTACTCTACAGTAAACAGTACGAACCCCGTAATTGGCCCCCCAACAGATTAAATCCACCCTATCCTCTTGAAGTAAACTAGCATGGCGACAGCGGGCAGCAAGGAGAGGACCACAACGAGGATGAATGTCGTCCAAGGCCCCAAGAAGACAGGCAACTCTCCGGTGGGTTCCACCGCTGATCCAGGCATGGGTATGTTCATGCCGTAGAAGGTCCCTATTATCGTCGCCGGAATCGTGATCGTGAAGATTACAGTCAGGATCACTAGGGCGCGGTTCATCCGCCGCTGGTAGAGCGTGAAATCGGTGTCCTTGAAAATTTCCACCAGCTCCTTGCAGGTCTCAGATAGCTCCCAGACACGCTCGATCCTATCCTTGATGTCGTCAAAGTAAACCCTTAGGTCGTCACCGGTTACCTCGCTCACTCCAAGCGAGATGTCCGAGAGAACCTTTCTGAACGGTGAGAGGATCCTCCTTAGGTCGGAGACGCTCCTCCTAAGATTCGCTACTTCGAATAGAGCGTCGTGCTGCTCGCTGAAGATCTTATCTTCGAGATCCTCGATGCGGTCCATCAGCTCCTCCATGACCGGGAATAGAGAATCCACAATCTTGCTCATGATCGTGTAAAAGAGGGACCCGACACCGTCCCAGGTCACTTTCTGGTTCTGCTTCTGGAGGGTTTCGCAGGAGGTGAAGACCTCCTTTATCGCAGCCAGGCTCCCATCATGCACGGTGACAAGGTACTCCTTGCCAAGGAAGAATGAGATCTGAGAGGGGGAGCACTTTAAGCCCTCGCACTTCACTGGGAACCTCACGACAAGGAATAGATAATTTTCGTGCCGTTCGAGTTTGGTCAATTGTGTCCTGGAGAGGCAATCTTCGAGGTTTAGGGGGTGGAACGGGAAGGTTGCACTTAGTCCAAATACCTCATCTCTCTTGGGCTTCTCAAGGTCGATCCAGACGACATCGCCGCACTGGAGCTTGCGCAAAGAGTACCCCACTCAAATCATCGAGAAGGGAGTACACATATATAAAGCGCTGCTCGGATTCAATCGAATTAATTTAATTATGCAGAAGATCAGTATGCGTTTTTATACCAGACCTCCCCGATAACAGGGAAGCGGGGGAGAATGATCCAGTGTCTGATGTATACTTTTTCAGCTTCGAGAGGGGCGATGTCCTCGACGGCATAGGAAGGCTCCTAGAGACCTGCGTTGGGTCTTCTAGTGATCGTGGAAGGAATAAACTTGGGGGTAAGAGGGTCGCTATCAAAGCACACTTCGGAGAACTCGGTAACTACACCCACATCAGACCCGCATTCGTCAGGCGTGTGGTAGATTACGTTAAGGAAGCAGGGGGAGACCCATTTGCCACGGAGACGACTGCGCTGTATCCCGAGGGAGCCAGGGTCACGGTAGAGGAGAGCCTTAGGACTGCGGCATACAACGGCTTCACTAGTGAAGGGCTCGGTTGTCCAATCGTCATCGCAGACGGCCCTGACGGATATAACGGAGTCCAAACTTTAGGGGGACGATTAGTCAAGAAAGTGAAGGTCGCCAGAAGCATAGCAGACTCGGACTCCCTCATAGTCCTGAGCCATGTCAAGGGACATGTACTCTCCGGAATGGGAGGGGCAATCAAAAACCTGGCGATGGGTTGCACCACTAAGGACTGCAAGCGAGAGCAGCACAAAGCGCATGGCATCGTATTCAACAGTGAAAGGTGCGTAGGTTGCGGGGAATGCGCAGAGGTTTGCAGGTTCGAGGCTCTGAAGATTGTCGATGAGAGACCAGTCTGGGACTGGGATAAGTGCTTCTATTGTTCAACATGCAGGTTCAACTGCAAGTACGGTGCCATCGAGATCCTCGAAAACGGCAAGGAGAATTTCCAGATTGGCATGGCCGAGGCAGCAGCAGGAGTCATGAAAGCTATGGAGGGCAAAGCAACCGTCTTCCTCAATTTCATATTCGATGTGACTCCGATGTGTGATTGCGCAGCCCCTGCCGGAAGGCTCGTGGTTCAGAATGTCGGCGTACTAGCATCCAAGGATCCCGTAGCCATAGATTCTGCATCGATCGACCTAATCGACTCGGCTGAACTCCTCCCGTCTTGGAAAGTCACACCCCCAGATGTGCTTGGGAAAATAAACGAGACCGACAGCTGGATCCATATCAGGGAGGCCGAAGCATTGGGATTAGGTTCTCGCAAGTACAGCCTGGTTATGGTTTAGCGGATTTACTGCAAATTGAGGGCCCGGGGCGGGGATCGAACCCGCGAGCTGAGGCTCTCTGCGCTCGCGCGCCACAGGCCTCCGGGATAACCGCTACCCTTCGGGGGCAGCCCAAACGGCTGCCTAACCCGGGCCACCTCAGGCCCCCTTCAGAGTTGGGTCACGCGGTCTTTTTAAATTTTACCCGGCAGTGCCTTACCACATCACTTTCTTTCTGGTGGACATAGTCCAGTGCTGTGCACCACCGTCATGGGAATGGGGAGAGAGGAGAGCGGACTCAATTGTGTTTCCAAGGAAGACATCCCTCAACATCAACACCGTTTTCCATGCAGGTAGAGTCGGTTCCAACTACATTCTTCTCCCTTCAGACATCACCATTTCTTTACGGCCAGAGGAGTCAATACACTCGACAGTAGGCTTGGAGATCAGGAAGTCCATGTGGGTGGCAGAGGTGTTCTTGCCTCCCGGAAAGTCTGTGTTGTGCCCGAACGCAAAATGTACTGTGTCGGCGACTTTCTCAGCCTCGAGGAAACCTGCCGATATCCGCGCACGCTTATTCAGACCGAAGGCGAACTCCCCGACATACCTCCCCATCGCGTCTACCCCCAGTGCCGACTCCACGCGTTTCAGCAGAGACCTGTCATCACACCTAAACTCCTCCGCCCTACCGCCACGGACTTTAATCTCAAATGGGACGTTCATGGGCCCAATCCCGCCTATTGCCAGGTCGCAGACTATCTTACCATCAAGCGAAGTCTCGACAGGGGCGACGATGACCTCGCCAGTTGGCAGGTTGCACCACTTGAACCGGCTCCAATCGAACTTTGTATCCGTGAAGAAGTCCCTCCCTTCGACGCTGAACTCGACGTCCGTCCCATTCTCGGAAGTCACCCTCATTCTTCGGACATTCGATAGCTTCGACATGAGACTCAGGGCAGAAGAGTACATTGACTTATGTTCATCCTCGGTCATGGCGAGCGCCCCCTCGGTAAGCATGTCCATCGTGATCCCTGGGCAGTGCCCTAGGCGGTACCTCCTGTACCTGGAGATGAGGTTTATTATGCTGACCCGGAATGGGGTCTCCTTCTCACTCTCCCTGAAAATTGTGATGAAGAGGTCAGAGGTACCCCTCGCCACCGCCTCTACTACAGAGGCAGGCACATCCCTCCTAACTTCCTCGCCGTCCTTGAGGGTGAGGAGCCTCGTCACGAGACCTAGCTCGAGGGCTCCTATGGCGAACTCCTCCCCGATGTACCTCCTTGACTCGTCCGCGATCACAGTTATACGCTCATCAGGCACAGCATCGAAGACGTACTTTATCGCGTTTCTTGCAGCGACTCTCGGTTCCATGGTACTCCTAGGAGAAAGGACGATAAAAAAATTTGTTGTCAGCTGAGACCCAACTGTGACGAAAACAGGTCAGGGAAGGCCCAATGATGAACGCCTACTCTCGATGTGTGCCGCGATCGACTCGGCTGCCTTCGCCATGTCGTCCTCGAGGAGTAACGATCCTCCTGTTATTCCGGGCAGGTCTCTTGATAGGAGCTTAATGAGCCTTGTGCCGCCTGTTATTGGAGGAGTGGGAGAAACATGCGTGAGTGCACCCAGCGCCAGCGCAAAGATCGCGTCGATTGTAGCCTTCTGCTCCATGTACTGTGGGGCAGTCACGGCTACAGGCAGATCCGGGACATCCACCCCAAAGGCATTTGCGAGTTCGCAGACAAGTATAGAGAGTCGCCCTGTGTCCGTGCATGTACCAAAGGATAGGACAGGCGGCACACCCAAGGATCTGCACAAGGATTTTAGCCCGCTTCCAGCCAGATCCCTCGCCTCAGGGGAGCAGAGGCCGGCTACTTGTAGTGCAGCGTTACCGCAGCCCATCGAGAGCACGAGAATGTCCCTTCTGATAAGCTCCTTGGCTATCGTAATCGTAGGCTGGTCATGTGGCCCGTTACCGAGCGTGGTGCATGAGACGAGCCCAACTGCCCCTCTTATGCTGCCCGACCTTATCGCCTCCTGCAGGGGTGAGAGACTGCCCCCAAGAGCATCCAGTATCGACTCTACCGAGAAGCCAACTAAGGCGTTCCTCTTCTCTGCTGGGACGTATGTGGTTGCGCCAGTCCTCCTCCTGAAGTTCTCTATTGCGAGCCCAACCAGCTCGCCGACCTGACTCGAGACCGCTGCAGGGGCGTAATCGATGTGCTTCTCCACTCCTGGGACATTCACGAGCGGCGAGACGGAGACAAGGGTGGTCGCGAACCGCTTGGCATAGACCTCAAGTGAGGGCGGGGAGCAATTCATGTCCATCGCAAAGAGGTCGACAGCGCCGGTGGCTATCAGCGGCTCTATCGCAATCCAGTTGCCAGTCATTCCCACGTATATGCCGTCTGTCGCGGTTCTCTGGAGGATCTCCTGCCCAGTCTCGATCGAACCTATCACGCGTATGCCCTTGGCGCCCACCCTCCTTGCCATCTCTTGTGTCTCTGCCTTCCTGCAGTAATCGATAAGCGCTACCCCTACGAATGGCTCGTGACCGTTGACCACGATGTTGACGTATTCAGGGTCAACGATTCCCAAATCGAAGGAAACATCGTGCGGACGGGGGGTCCCAAAGAGGGAGTCTTGCCCTAACTCAAGGGGGATCTGGGCGCCATATATGCATGAGAGCGCCAGCCTCATCGCAGTCTTGGAGAGTGAGACATAGTCCCCGTCAACATTGGTGAGGCAGTGGGAGACGGCGTCGACCTGCTCGTTGGCAGGTCCGCCCGGCAGTATCCCAAGCCTGCGCCAAACCTCGACCCTGCCCTTAGTGGCGAAGGCGAGTGTGCTAAGCGGCTCTGAAGGGTCCGCGTTGATCTCCCGCAGGATCGCCCTGCCGACCTCGACTGCAAGCTTCTGGTCCTCAATGCGCGCATCGATCCCATAGACCTCTGCAAGCATCCTCAGCTTCGACTGATCCTTTATTGAGAAGGGAGCCTTACCCTCCCCAGTTGCAATGAGCGTCTTGGCTACCTCTCTAGCGTGATACGTGTATGTCGAGAGGCCCATCGCGTTCCTTAGTAGCATGTAACGCATTGCCATGGCGTCCCCATCTATGCCGCAGGTGCCGCGCTCCAGCTTCCCTGGGATTATCCTGCACGGACCGTTGCTGCAGAACTGGCAGCTCAGTCCCTTTGCGCAGAACGCCTTGCACCTCACCTGCTCTTGGGCTTCCCAACGATCCCAAACATTAGTGAGGTTCTCCGACCGCAGCCTCTCGTACATCCTCCTCACTGACTCGTGGGCACTCACTTCTTTCAAGAATTACACCACTATAACAAACACGAAAGTCGCTAATAAAATATGGTTAGTCAATCACATAGTGAAGAAAAGCTCACCTAATCGATGTGGTGCTAAAGTCAGATAACCTGGTGCTCCGGCCGGGATTTGAACCCGGGTCACTGGCTTTCTCTGCCATCAGCTCGAGAGGCCAATATACTTGACCGGACTATACTACCGGAGCGCGATTGATGGAATTGTCGGCGGGTATTTTAAATTTTTTGGAGACGGCTTGCCCTCGGCGTGGCAATTGGCGATCAACCAATATGTTCAAAATTCCCATCACAATAGGTCAATCTGCCGCAGGAAGTCTCATGTAGAAGGTTGTACCTTTCCCTGGTTCGCTGGTGAAGTCCATAGTCCCCCCCATCGACTTCAAGAGCCTCATGCTTATCGCGAGACCGAGACCAGTACCTTCCTTCTTCGTGGTGAACATGGGTGTGAAGATTCGACTCCTGTTCTCTGGAGGGATCCCTACTCCAGTATCGGTGACTTCTACAACCACATAGCCGTCCTCCCTGCGAGCCGAGACCTCGAGGGTCCCCCCATCAGGCATGGCTTCTATCGCGTTTACAAACAGGTTCGTAAGGATGCGCTGGAGGTAGAACGGGTCGGCGAGGACTTTTTGCGCCTCTGGGAGATTCGCCTCCAGGCGAATGTTCCCTGGAATTTGGATCGAAGTTAGGCGCTCTCGTATGAGCGCATTGAGGTCGACTGGGACAATTGAAGGATTCATCGGGCGGGCAAAGGACTTCAATTCCATAGTCACCCCATTGAGGAAGGCAATTTGGAAATTGATCCTGTCCAGAATAGACCTCAGCTTCTCGTCTTTCACGGCGTCAGACTCTTTGAGCATAAAGACGAGATTCAAGAGCGCCTGCAAAGGTGTTCTTATGTCGTGGATAACAGATGAGGCGACCTCCCCGAAAGTGGCACTTCTCTCTATCTCTAACAGCCGTTCCTGCAGCTTTGAGAGCTCTAGTCTCTTTTGCTCCACAGCCTGCTGGAGGCGCTCTTCATTCTCCTTGGTAGCTCTGAAAAGCAGAGCATGAGGGGTTGTGATCCCAACCTGGACAATAGAGATGCAGATGAGGTAAAAAGAGATCAGCTTCAGGAGATGCCCCAACATATTGAATGCGCCATACACGTCGGTATAGAGAGTAAAAGATAGCTCCGAAATAGCAGTCAGCGAGATCGCAGCGTATACAAGCAGTAGTATTGATCTGTCTAATGCTTCTCTCTGTTGATAAAAACGGGCGATCGAAAGGCATAAGATCAAGGTTATGACGTATTCGCTTGCTATCTTGAAACTTGTTAAGCCTTGCCCTTCGACATAGCAATCCGGGAATGCCCCCATGAATATTGCAAGGAGCATGAGAGACGACGCTGCAGCATAGATCAAAAACGCCACTACAGGATTGAGCCGCCTCTTGACGAAGAATGAAGAGATCAGCAGACCAGATGACTCCAAGTACCTTGCAGCGATCCAGAGCTGTGTGGGCAAATTCGAGTCGAATGAGTAAAAAACCCCCATGCCCTTGTAGGCGAGGGTATGGAGCAGATCGATCATTCCCACGAAAAAGTAGACTATCCCAAGGTAAAGCAAGAAGTGGTTGTCCATCGAATCCCGCGAGTTCCAGGCAATCAGGAATATTGAGAAGGCTATCACAACAGAGAACAACTCGACAAGGGAGTGGAAGAGGAGATATCCGTAGATCCTAGTTGCGGTGATGAGCGCCACCAAAGATGCGCCTGCAATGATCTCACTTTGGTAAGGTTTCAAGACAGATCTAACAGACTTTTTTAAGCACGTTCTATAAAGAATTTTGCTCTGAAGGAAGGCAAAGTCCATGCCAAAGGAGGGATCGGTGCAGGAGGGGGGCAAGGAAGTGCACGGTTGGGAAGGCTACCTCAGTTTCCTTAAGAGGAGTTGTTATTCCCTCCAAGCTTTTGGTTCTTGCCTTTCTCCCTCCCGCAAGATAGCTGAGAGGGAAAAGATTTCGGTGGAGAGACTGAATTACGAGCTCTACCCGTTCCAACAGAAGATCCTTGAAAAGATGAGCGGATCAACACTCGTGGTCGGACTCCCTACGGGACTTGGCAAGACCTA
Organism: Thermoproteota archaeon; assembly: GCA_030055575.1. GTDB lineage: Archaea > Thermoproteota > Methanomethylicia > Methanomethylicales > Methanomethylicaceae > Methanosuratincola. The sequence continues at coordinate 8,570 of JASFYL010000032.1, forward strand.
TTTGGCAGGAGCGTATGTACACAAGCTAACCTGCAGGAACCCATCCAGAGTAGCATTTCTCACTCCTTCTCTGCCCCTCGGGGTGCAGCAGACCCTCTTTGCAAGAAAGCAGCTAAACCTGGCGAACGCGTATTTTATATCCGGAAGCATCCCCCCTGAAAGGCGGAGGGAGCTAATGGTATGGAACGCAGGGTATGTAGTGACCACTCCGCAGACGCTCTACAACGACTTACTTTCTGGGTATGAAGACGAAATAGAGAGAGCCAAGGCTACAGAGGATCCGGTGAAAAGCCTCTCGGAGGTCTTCATGTCGGAGGGGTTCAAGTTCCCCTACGACATCCTCATCGCAGATGAGTGCCATGGATACATTGGCGAAACCGATGGTTACTCGATCCTAATCTCTGCGAAGGCTTCTGGATGTAAGATCCTAGCGCTGAGTGCCACGCCCCAGCTCCACGCGCCGAAGAGGTTCAGCGAACTGAGGAAGGTATTCGAGGTTGTTGAGACCATCTCGATAGACGACCCAATGATCAAAGGACAGATGCCAGAGAGGGAGATATTCCTTTATCAGGTTCCTGTCGATTCAACGCTTTTGGCGGTTTACAGGGAGCTCTACAATGTCACAAAGGAGCTGCAGCAGAAGGTCTCGAGGCTCTACGGCACAGCTCATGCAAGAGGGTACTGCAGGGAGCATGGGCTCTGCGTCTGCCTGATCGCTTTGAGGATAATGAGGACAAGGATCGTCGAGGACGGGGCTAGTAGCGTCTCAAAGTACGGCATATGGAGTATGAGGGAGCTCCGCATAGCGAGGGCAGGCGGAAAGAGCGTACTGCAGCTCTACCAGGAATGCCTTAGGAAACAGCCGAACCACAAGATCTCTGCTGCCCTGCGGTTACTCTCAGTGGAACGGTTCAAGAAGGCGATCGTCTTTGTTGAATCAGTGGAGGCAGCCAAGGAGATCGGAGAGATACTGCACAAGGAACGTGGGTTCGAGGACGTCGCAGTACTCGTCGGAAAGGGGGATATGTCGATGGAGGACCAAGCCTCCGCGCTCCTTCAATTCAGGGAGGGTGCCAGCGTGCTGATCTGCACGAGCATAGGAGAAGAAGGGCTCGATGTTCCGACTGCGGACATCGAGATCTGGATCGATCCGCCAAGCAACCCGAAGAAATGGATCCAGCGGTTCGGCAGGATACTCAGGAAGTCCGACGGGAAGGCGGTCGCGAGGATCTGCGCGCTCGTGACTCCCATGACCCATGAGAAGAGAAAGCTCACAGGGGTACTAAGGAAGGTCGAGAAGGTCTATGGATTCACGCAGAAGGTGATGGACGCAGAGTTGCCGCGGGAGACTGCAAAGAGCCAGAGTAGGCTCACATGGTTCCGGTGAGACGAAAGGATAAATCAAAGGAAAATGAAGGTTATTTCGGATTGATGTGGTGGGTGCTTCTGATGCGCAAACTTGCCGTTCTTTTCTTATCGGTTTTGTTGCTCCTGACCGCATCTGCGGTCATTCCCCAAACATCGGCTGAAGTGAGCGGCAAGGACGTGCCCCAGTGTTTATATTTCTTCTTCAACTCCCACTGTAAAGCTTGCATTCAGGCAGACAACTATCTGAAGGGTTTGGAAAAAGCGTACCCAAATTTGACGGTTGTCAGGTTCGATTTGAACAATAAGACGAACTACAACTTGATGATCGAGCTATACATGGCTCACAATATTTCAGGCTACAACAACCCAGTGATTTTCATTGGAAATGAAGTGATCATAGGCACACAGCAGATTACTTCAACGCTTGAAGCGTTATTGGAAAACAAGACCGGCTGGATGTGCCCGTGCGTAAACTGCACTATCCCTCCCTACCCAGAGGGCAACGATACTGGAGGAGGTACCGAAGAGGACGATAACGGGCAAGTTGACGAGATGGGATCTGTAGGCGAACCCCCGCTACTACTCGTGGCAGGGATAGCTTTCGCCGACTCTTTGAATCCGTGCGCGATCACCGTACTTCTACTTCTCCTCGTCGCTGTTGGAGCTGCGACTAGCGGGAAATGGAAGCTCGGATTAGCATACATAATGGGGAATTTTCTCGCGTACCTTTTGTTGGGTTTAGGGCTCCTCACCATTCTACAGCAGGTAGACCTTCCTGTCTATACCAATAAGCTGATAGGAGTAGCTGCGATCGTATTGGCAGCATATACGCTCTTCTCGAAAGTCCCCGTACAAAGCCGCCCGACTATCAAGAGGCTGATAGGAGGGGCGATCTCAACCCCGCTCGCCTTCCTAGCAGGGGCAGTGATCTCGGCGATCGAGCTCCCTTGCACAGGTGGGCCCTATTTTCTAGCATTGATGCTGATGAGAATGTACAAAATCAGTCAGGCAGAGATGTTGGCATATTTGATGTTTTATAATGCGATATTTGTGCTGCCCCTTGTGATAGTGCTCTTGCTCTATGCAGGTGCCCTGGCTCCCAAAATACCAAAGAAGCACATCAGAGGGGCTTCAGCTTTGCTTATGCTTGCGGTTGGAGTAGCGATGCTACTAATTTGATATTTTACGCTCATTTGTTGTCAGAAATGGTTCTACCCGTCCAATACAATTTTCCAGAGGCATTACCTGAATGAGCTTTGACATAGCTACAGTCCAGTTCAAGAAAGCAAGCAGGTATCGATACCTAGCCTAAAACAGCCAAATGCACGATTACCTTCGAAAGAATACAATCCTTGTAATCATTTGACTATAATCGATTTTATTTTTTGTACCTAAAATGGGGCTCATTTTAATTGGACATGATCCTACAAAAACAGTCGAATGTCGACCCATCATTCTCTACCGAGTCTATAGCGTAAGAACGCGCATTTCCCGGCTTCGGTTTTGACCCAAATCATCTCTGGCATACATGATCCTCTTGCAAATGGCCGGCGAACCTAGCCCTGCCTCTTTCCTCCAGAAGCAAATCCGATGGGAAACTCGATGGTATCCCCCACAAAAAATACTTTCCTTGAGCAGATCCTCGCTCGGCTTCAGAAAAATATAGGTACCATGTCGCACATGGGATTGTTTCCGTTGTTGCTTATGGCAGGTAAGACGCAAAACACAAGGGGAATGAGTTCTCATTAAATTGAAATTGGAATCAAAGGGATCTGCGCTGCTCTCTGGTTAAATCAGGAAACCGGAATCTCTAAACTAGCTTAAGCGGTGATAGATAAATAACCTTTCAGATTACTGTAAAATATGAAAGACTGCCCAAGTGAGGGGTTTAAGGGAGGGCGCTTCCCTCCGCAAGAGTTCCTCGACCTTGTGCGTGCCATACTTTTTGAGTTGGACGCAGACGGAAAAGTACTCTGGGTCAACAAGTTCGGGCTTGACTTCTTTGGATTTTCTGAGGATGAAATTATTGGGCGGTCGGTTTATGATACCGTGGTGCCGCTTAAGGAAACTACCGGAAGAGACCTGCGCAACCTCTTCGATGAGGTGCTGAAGAATGGGGGGGAGATCGTCCCCCGGATAAATGAAAACATAAAGAAAGACGGATCAAGAGTCTGGGTATATTGGACTAACAGAGTTATCAAGGACGAGTCCGGCAGACCCGAATTCATACTCTCCGCTGGGATAGATGTGACCAGCGAGGTGGCTTTGGAGATAGAGAAGCGGCGGAGTTTAGAGCTTGCGGAGGCGCTCTTAAGGGTTTATAGACTGTTGGTCTCTCCCGAAACTACTTTGGAGGATATATCCAGAGCATTACTCGAGGAAGCCAAGAAAATAACTGGTAGCAAACATGGCTTTATCTGCATGCTCGACCCAGAAAGACCCGATAGATTGGGACTATTTGAGACCTCAAATCACGAGCGGAGCGGGATCGCCAAGGAGGAACCTGTGCAAGCTGAGCCTTTTAGTGCATTTATGCAATCCCTGAAAACTACGATGGGGGTCTTCGGAAACTCCCCGGCGGAGGTGCCCACACAGATCCGTCTTCTCGGGAACGGCATGTGCTTCGAGCGGTTTATAGCAGTTCCTGCCGTGGCTGGCAACGATACCACAGGTTTGGTGGTGCTGGCGAACTCTTCTAGGGACTATACAGACTCGGACCTGCGATCGGTATACCTGCTTGCACAGTACTTCGCATTGGCTGCGAAGAGGAAGCAAGAGGAGGAGAAGTTGAGGAGGAGTGAGCTATTCTACAGAGCACTCTTTGAAGGGAACCCGATACCGACATTCACGATAAGGGAGGACAACACCATAGTCCAGGTCAACGGAGCCTTCGAGAGAACATTCAAGTGCAAAAAGGAAGAGGTCGAGGGCAAGATGACTTGGATGCAGTTCGTACATTCAAAAGACCTCCCCCGCTTGATGGGATACAGGAAAGCCAGGATCACGGGGAGACCAGCCCCCCAGACATACGAGGCCACAGCACTAGACAGGGAAGGGAACGAGCTGGACGTTCTTGTCAGCGTCTCCCTTGAGAAAGACTCTGTGATAACTGTGGTTAATCTCACCCGGCTAAAGGCAGTAGAGCAGGAACTGAAGAGAAAAAAGGAGGAGCTTGAGGCATACACAAGGCACCTCGAGGAGGAGGTTTCCAAGAAGACGAGAGAGCTCCTAGAGAAAGAAAGGCTCGCTGCCATAGGGCAGGCAGCGACGATGGTCGGGCACGACCTGAGGAACCCGCTCCAAGCTATCATGAACCTCTGTTATTTAATTGACGATCAAATCGAAGCAAAACAGAAGCAACCATCCCAGCTCCCGCTTCTGGTAAGGAAGATAGAGAGGAATGTGAAGTACATGGACAAGATCGTTGCTGACCTGCAGGACTTCGGGAAGCGCCTATTTGTTGAAGGAATCCCAACACGGCTTCAGACCATATTCGAAGATGCCATCGTCGGGATCGATGTGCCGGATGGGGTGCACATTAAGATGGATGCCGAGGAAGCTGAGATGGTGCTTCCGGCCCCTCTAATAACAAGGGCGCTCAAGAATCTTATAATAAATGCGATCCAAGCGATGCCAAACGGTGGAGAGATCTCTCTATCGGCCAAGGTATTATGTGAAAAAGCAGTCTTTTCCGTTTCTGATACAGGAACTGGGATTGCAGAGGTAGTCAAAAAGAACCTTTTCAAACCATTCTTCACAACGAAGTCCAAAGGAACAGGGTTAGGGCTTGCTGTTGTGAAGAAAATAGTCGACGAGATCGGAGGCACTATAGAGGTTGATTCAGAGTTAAACAGAGGCACGACCTTCAGGATATATGTGCCTACCCAGCGCAGAGAGGAAAAGAAGGTACCC
>JASFYL010000033.1 GCA_030055575.1 Thermoproteota archaeon
TGCTAATCTACGCATACGGGAGGTACCGCGATGTGACCGTCCTCGGTCTTGCCTCCAATCTGACCCGGCTCCTCCTTTATCCTTTCCTTGTTTCTGCTTGGGGAGAGAACGGGGCGGCTGCCTCTTACGTCTCAGGGTTCTTTGTCGGGGCGCTGGCAGTCCACTTCATGTCAAAGAGGATCGGTTATCAGGTAGGTTGGTTGAACTATCTCAAGGTCTCACTCATCCCTATGTCGGCGTCCTTAATCGTCTGGTTGGCCTCAATCCCATGGTTCTTGGGAGCTCCTGCTGTTCTTGGTGTCTCGGCACTTGCGTACGCGAGGTTAGGGATAGTCAAGAAGTCGGATCTGGCGGAGGTCTCCTATGCTTTTGTTTCGAAGAGTAGGATGGAACCGTTCCAGCCCTACATCAGGTACCTTTTGGAGGTTCTCTACGGAAAGTGATCATTCTTGGGGCGATGCCTCGGAGGTCGGGCGGAGCATATCGTCAGAATTGGATCTCCCTGCCTATCCCGGCGGCACGGGCTATCCTATATGCCGCAGCAGCTGCTGCCGCGTCCTGGACTGCGACCCCTACTGATTTGAAGAGGGTCACGTCCTTAGGTGATCTTCTTGCCTTCCTATCCTTCAAAATCATGTTGCCGATCTCGTCGAATATATCCATCGGGTGTATTGCACCGCTCTTCAGAGGTATCAGCAGATCCCCTGCTTCAGCCATGGCAGCCTCCCTCGAATCCACGACTATTCTTCCTCTCGCCCTCATGACAGTGGATGTGTCAACCTCCCTTGAGTCCGGAGTATGTGCTCCCATCGCGTTGATATGTGTACCGGACTCGACGTGCATACCGTCGAATACAGGTGCGCTCGAAGTGGTCGCCGTGATTATCACGTCCGCCCCTACTACCGCGTCCCTGGGTTGCGACGCTACCGAGACGGTGGCGTCCAGCTGGCGTGAGACCTCCTTAGCGTATCTCTCTGCCCTAGCGCCCACGACATCGTAAACTACAAAGATCGGGTCCCCCAGCACTTCCTTCAACGCCTCTGCCGAGGCCCTGCCTATCACACCTGCGCCGAAGACCGAGACCCTCCGCGCTCCGACGTTTGCCATGTACTTGGTGGCGATTCCTGCGGTCGCTCCTGTTCGGATCGCCGTGAGTGAGCTGCCCTCCATCACTGCGAGCACATTCCCACTCCTTGGGTCAAGGAGAGCCACGATCGCGTTCAGGGTCTGTCCCTTCGTCTCTTGGTTCTTAGGGTAGACCGAGACCGACTTGACGACCAGTGCCTCCTTGTCGGTTATATACGCCGGCATACAGAGGACGCTCCCCCCAAAATCCGAGATCTGGAGCACCAGCCTCTTCGGCGAGACCGCTCTACCTGCCCCGAGCGAAATGAACCCCTCCTCCACAGCCCTGATGGCCTCCCTCATTGGGAGCGCCGCCCTAACCTCGATCCTGTCAAGGATAAGGACTAATGTGGATCCCCCAGAATAACTGCCTCATTGACAAAAATAAGCCTTGGCGTATTAAGTGCCAAGTGAGTTGGTCCCTTGCGGATATCCGCATTTGATATCTGGCGGTCTTTCGTTTCTTTTATTTCGAACCAGCACCGTGCAGGCCTGCTTTATTCAAGCGCCAAATGCCATTAGGCTTTTAAGCCAAGCTTGGTAAGATTCATTCAGATGTTTTTGATGAGCCCTCTTTCCATTTCCAAGGCTCTAAACATTGCTGCTGCTATTACTATGATTATCTCCATCAGTGCGGCAGCGCTAGTTGCATATAACGTGGCCTGGATCGCATCTTCGCTCAGGGTTGGATCCATCTCTACGAACACCTCGGGGAACGAATTCATTCTCACTCTGCCCGTAAGGATGTGTAACAGAGGGCCGTTCACAATTACTGGACTGCGAATCTCGGCATCTCTGTCGGATTCAGATGGAGAGGTTCTCCTATCCGCTTCTTCACAACCTTGTGACGTCCCTCCTGGATCCGTCGAACGGGAGGTGGTTTTCTCCATGGCGTTCAACCTATTGGAGATCCCGCAAGAGCGTCTCACAGCTCTCCTACAACAGGACGATAACATCACTCTAGGAATCTCGACAACAGCCGACCTCTCCATCATGACTTCGTTCAGGGCATGCCTTTCGATCGAGATGCCTTGCCACATTCTCGGGTTGGCTGTCCCTAGCGCGCAAAAATCGACATGGGGCGATAACTGTGGGGATTGAAATTGTACTTATCAGGACGGATGGAGCCGACAATCCAGAGCCCTCTGCTTCATTATGCTGCAGCATATTTGCGGATAATCCCGTTCCAGCCCATACAGGCATGTGGTCGACAAGTCCGGTATCTGCCCCTCCAGCCCCAGCCGTTTCAGTGACGCCTTATTTACTTGTTCCGGAGGGGCATCTGTTCGCCCGCAGCCTTCGCGCTTGTCTGATGAAGTGTCACTTGGTGGTGTCATATGGTTAGGCTGCTTGACATCGAGGTCTCCCGCGCCTCTCTTGCCCTTCGGGTTATCTCAGGGGTTACCTTGGCAGCGCTCACATTCCTGTTGCTGTACATGGTTCCCTCAAACCTTCCCTCTCTTATCTGGGAAATGGGGAGAGAGCAACCGTCCGTTCCTGGGGAGGTGCTCTCCTCGTTGGTGGACCCGATGCTTCCGATTCTCGGGCTTGCCTTGGTACCTGCGGTATTCCTGAACGCGCTACTCAAGAAGACGGCGGCACAAGGTCCAATAATGATCGTTATCGGTCTTCTCTCCGTCTCCTACATTTATCTTGCATTCCACGGTGGGGTAATCTCATTGGACATCCCCCCCTCTATTCTGGCGGGATATCCACCATCGGGGGGCTCGCTGCATCTGCGAATCGACTTTTTTCTGTTGATGGTTCTCTTCATGATCCCGCACTTTCTGAGCTTGGTAAGGGGCCTCCTTTTTATTATAGATAGGCATAAACGAGCAATTTTTGATTAAAAGGGTTATGCCCTTCGCTGAGTTTAACGTAAGCCTTTGATCCTAGCAGGGATTTTTATTCTAAATCTCGTCCCCTCTCCGGGGCGACTCTTGACTGAGACGTGCCCTCCGTGAGCCTCCACTATGCGCTTCACCACCACCAGCCCCAGGCCCATTCCCTTTGCCTTGGTGGTGAAGAAAGGGGTGAATATTTTTCTGAGGTTTTCTGGCGCTATCCCGGGGCCGTTGTCGCTTACACAGATGAGGAACCCGTCCTCGTCCTCCTCTGCATGGAACTCTATTTCCCCACCTTCAGGCATCGCCTGGATAGCGTTATTGGCGAGGTTCACCAAAGCTCGGGACATCAGCTCTACATCGACTGGAACCCGTAATTCTTCTTTGGCCGAGACACGTACGCTGTACCTGCCCACTTCCGGCACACCAGAGAGCGCGTTGAAGACAAGCGATTTGAACTCCACCATGCTGACCTCCGGGTAAAGCTCACAACCGCAGTCGAGGAGGTTCGAGACGATCTTGTTCATGTAGTTAACCTGTTTCTCAAGAGAATCGATCAGGGTCTCTAGCTCCCTTGCCGCATCTTGGCACCTGGACGCCGAGTTCTTTGCGATATAGAGCCTGTTTAGTACGACTTGGAGCGGGTTCCTCAGGTCGTGCCCGACCATGGTCGCTACCTCCCCTATCAACGACCGCCTCTCCGCCTCCCTAAGTTTTGCTGTTGCCTCGTCTATTTCGGATTCTAGCTCTGACTTGCTCCTCTCAAGGGCAGCGATGGCTCCATTCCTCTCCTTTAGGTCTGTCTTTAGCTGCTTTATTTGGTTGTTCTCCTGGGATTTTTCGATGAAGCTGAAAACGATGCCTGCTCCGCACCCTTCCTGCTCGAAATGCATGCTCACCATTTCGAGCACTCTGCCGTCCTTCAGCTCTATCTCTGAGCTTTCCATGTGCGTCGAAAAAATCTTCAGCCTGAGGGGGTGTCTCACCTTTTCGGACACAACATTCTCCAGTGTTTGGAGGTTGAATCCTAGGATCTCCCTTGTGAGACCCCACGCCTCGAGGAACCTTTGATTGAAGTGGACGACCTTTCCAGACTGATCCGCTACCAGAATCCCGTTCACAGCTGCCTCGACAACAGCCTCAATTTCAGAACAAAACTTTTCTCTATATGGCATCAAATTACCTACTACATCCCTATTTGGGCACGTATGAGTGCTGCTCGTTTGCGCAGTCTAATAAGTTCGATCCTTCCATAGCTCGGTCGGCTATTGAAAAACCTACTGCTGCAACCCCAGAATGCCGCTTTATATCCAAAATCCGCGGCGAGTTCCCAGCTACCTCGTGGATCCAAGCCCGTTTTAGGGTTGTAGCAACGAAGAAAGAGGCTGCCGAGTTGGCATACTCCAAATGATCGCCATAGATAAATGTAGACTGCTTATGCATCTAGCTAAAAAATCTTAAATACATAGAGCTACTGAAGCTTCTGATGGGTTAATTTCGAGACGATGTATGGACTGCAGACGGCGCTGCCTTCTACATGTGTTTCTAATCATCCAATTTGGATTTGGTGTATTACTCCCCCCTAGGGTGTGGTACTCTTGGAGTTCAGGGACAGGGACGTAGTTTCTATAAGGGACTTTAGCAGGGATGAACTTGAGAGTATCTTCTCAGTCGCGAAAAAAATGGAGGAGGAGGGCTATGATCGTGGTCTCCTCCGGGGGAAGAGGATCTCCCTCCTTTTTTACGAGCCCAGCACAAGGACCAGGCTAAGCTTTGAGGCTGCTGCCAATAGCCTCGGGGCAGACACGCTCTGGTTCGCAGGGGTCGAAGGAACATCGGTGATGAAGGGAGAGACTCTCAAGGACACGATAGAGACTGTGGCAAACTACTCGGACGCTATAGTAATACGCCACCCTTACGATGGGGCTGCGAGGTGGGCGGCAGAGGTGACGACCCGTAGAACGCTTAGGGGCGAGAAGAAGGTACCAGTAATAAACGGAGGCGACGGCAGGAACGAACATCCGACTCAGACGATGCTTGACCTCTACAGCATACTAGTCACCCAAGGGAAAATAGACGGCATCACCGTTGCCTTGGTCGGGGATCTCAAGTACGGAAGGACAGTCCACTCCTTTGCGTATGCTCTCGGGATGTACAGGTGCAGGATACGACTGGTCGCTCCTGAAGCCCTGCAGATGCCGCCCCACGTGCTCTCCTACCTCGAGTCACGGGGCGTCGAGTACTCCCTGCACAGGTCAATAGAGGAGGTCATAGGGGAGGTTGATGTGCTCTACATGACGAGGATACAGAAGGAGCGCTTCCCGGACGAGAATGAGTACAATCGGGTCAGGGGCATCTACAGGGTTTCCAAGAGGACGCTCCAGGGAGCAAAGCCTAATATGCGCCTCATGCATCCGCTTCCACGGGTGGACGAGATCTCTCCTGATGCCGACGAGGACTTCAGGTCGTACTACTTCAAGCAAGCTGGGAACGGCGTTCCCGTGAGGGCCGCTCTCCTAGCAATGGTTCTGGAGGGATCGAGATGAATGAACAGCTGGGCGGGCTCAAGAAGGGAATGATCGTGAGCCCTATAGAGAACGGCACGGTGATAGACCATCTCCCTCCAGGTAGGGCGGTCAGGATTGCCCAGATGCTCGGTCTGATGGAAGGGGCGGTGGTCATCATCGGGCAGAACCTCAAGTCAACCAAGTACGGAAGGAAGGACCTGATCAAGGTTGAGAACAGGTTCCTCACCGACGAGGAGTGCAGCAGGATAGCGATATTCGCCCCTGAAGCCACGGTTAACATCATAAAGAATTACGAGCTCGTGGAGAAGCGGAAGGTCTCGATACCGGATGTGGTCGAGGGGATCGCGGTCTGCTCGAATGCCAACTGCATAACCAACAAGGAGCCTGTCCCGACGAGGATGCTTACCGTCAGCAGGTCGCCCGTGAAGATGGCCTGCCACTACTGCGGATATGAGGTCAGAGCAGAGGACCTCCGGTTCAGGGGGTAGGAGGCAAGCGCTTTGCTGGGCACCGCTCCGCCCGGAGAGGAGAGCCTGCTCATAAAGGGAGGGACGGTAGTCACAAGGCTCGGGAGGGAACGGGCCAACGTCCTGATAAGGGGGGGAAGGATCGAGATCCTCACGACTTCTTCCCCGAATTCGGACGAGGTTATCGATGCTACAGGTCTTCTAGTGATGCCTGGGGTAGTCGACCCTCATGTCCACTTCAGGCAGCCTGGCATGCATTCAGAGGACTGGGAGAACGGCTCTAGGGCTGCGTTGGCTGGTGGGGTGACCACCGTTTTGGATATGCCGAATACTTGCCCTCCCACCACGACCCTCCAGCTCCTGCTCGACAAGTTCAGGATGGTCGATTCCTCGTCTCCCCTCGTGAACTATGGCTTCCACTTCGGAGCTACCCCCACCAACGCCGAGGAGATCAGGGCAGCAGGCCTCTCTACGGGAGCACTGCTGCCTCCCCCTCCAGGGCCGCTTGCGGCTTCAGTGAAGGTCTTCATGGGGAGCTCGACAGGCGACCTGCTGATAACAGAGCTCACAGACCTCAGAAACGTCGCGCGAACCTCCAGGATCATGACCGTGCATGCTGAGGACGAGGCGGTGATCCGAATGCACGCGTCTGAGCAGGATCATGCCTTGCGTCGCCCAAAAAGGGCTGCCCTCGCGGCAATCAGGAAGCTTCTCTCTGTGGGCAGGGCGGGTAGCATATATGTTTGCCATGTGACCTCCTACGAGGAGGCGGAACTTGCCAGCCCGTTCTATAGGGAGGCTACCCCGCACCACCTCTTCCTGAACTCCGAGGCAATGAGGGAGATCGGTGCATACGCTAAGGTGAACCCACCGCTCAGGGCGGAGCCTGACAGGGCATCCCTGTGGAGGGCACTGCTGGAGGGGAAGATCGACGCAATCGGGTCAGATCACGCCCCGCATCTGAGGTCAGAGAAGGAGTCCGCGGACCCACCCTCTGGAGTCCCGGGCGTGGAGACGTCGCTACCCCTGATGGTGGATGCCTCGATGAAAGGGCTAATCCGATTGGAGGAAGTGGTTAGGTTGATGAGCTACTCCCCTGCAAAGATCTTTCGGATAAGGGGGAAGGGAGATATCGCGCCGGGGAAAGATGCCGACTTAGTCCTCGTCGATCCCAAGTTAGAACGTAAGGTGGATCCGGATGCCCTCCACTATAAATGTGGCTGGACCCCGTACGATGGGATGGCCCTCAGGGGCTGGCCAGTTGTGACCCTCGTTGGAGGGTCCGTGGCTTATAAGGAAGGCGAGTTCTACCCTGTGAAGGGGAGTGCGGTTAGATATGGGATTTGACCTTCCTCAGGGAGAATTCGTTATTCCCTCCGGGGTCGTGGCAAGCACACCAGACATCATCCAGAAGATCGCTGCGGCATCGGACCAAATCGGCGTGATCACCACAAAGAGCGTAGGGCTGGTCGAGCGAGACGGCTACGGGGAGCCTATAGTGGCCGCGGTCGGCGGATCGCTCGTGAACTCGGTGGGGCTTTCGAACCCCGGGGCAGACGAGTTCGTAAGGGAGTCTCAGGGGATCAAGGGTTCGATCAACAAGCGGGGCAAGGTTCTCATGGTCTCCATATTCGGGGGAACTCCCTCCGAGTTCGCCATTGCTGCATCCAAGGTAGCGCCCTGCGCGGACTGGATTGAGCTGAACCTCTCCTGCCCCCATGCATCCGGCTACGGGGCTGCAGTCGGGACCTGCCCTAAGACAGTCAAGGAAGTCGTGGCTGCCGTTAAGCGCGCAGTAGACCTTCCTGTATTCGCGAAGCTTACCCCGAGTCCGGGGCTGGTCGGGGAGGTTGCTCGGTCCGCGGTTCAGGGGGGCGCGGACGGGATCGTTGCGGTAAATACGCTCGGTCCGCTTGCATTCTCATCTGTGAGGGGATGGCCCCTCCTCAAGAACTCGGTTGGGGGCCTCTCCGGTCCTGCCATCCGGGAGATCGCCCTCAGATGCGTGAGGGAGGTGAGGGAATCTGTACACGTCCCTATAGTGGGGATGGGGGGGATCTCCAGCACGAAGGATGTCGAGGAGTTCAGGTCTGCGGGCGCGTCTCTCTTCGGGGTCGGGACTGCACTCTGGGGGGTGGGAACGCGTTCCATCAAGGAGTTTTTCGAGTCCCTACGCAACGGGAAGGAGTGGGTGGTTCGCCCCCCTCCAATGGAGTACTTGAGTTTCACCGTTGAGGAGGCTTGGGGCAGGGGGATGCGGGTGCTGCGGCTCGGCGGTTCCATCGATGCCAAGCCCGGTCAGTTCGTTCAGGTGATGGTGCCGGGGGTTGGGGAGAAGCCGTTCTCCCTCGCTGGTGCGAGCCCTATCCTCCTTTTGGTGAGGCCGGTCGGTCCAGTTAGTACTGCTATAGCCTCGATGAGGGAGGGGGATGAGCTCTTCATCAGGGGTCCTTACGGCAATGGATGGGAACCCCGGTCTGTTTCGTGCGTTGTGGGCGGAGGCTCGGGAGTGGCACCTGTCCACTTCGCTTCCAGGATGTACGGGTCGAGGATCAGAATGGCATTCATTGGAGGGAGGACCGCATCAGACCTCCCACTCTACGATGAGATCTCTTCCTCCGTTGAGACCTGCGCCTCAACTGAGGATGGATCGCTTGGGGTAGGCGGTCTAGTGACGGACGCTATGCGGTCACGCCTTACCGGACTCGTGGGGTTCGAGTTCATGAACTGCGGTCCTGAGATGATGATGGTGAATGCCGCAGCGCTGGAGAGCTCGGTGTCTCCCCCTGAGAAGATCTTCTGCGTGCTGGAGAGATACACGAAGTGCGGGATCGGTCTGTGCGGGAGCTGTGCAATAGATGGGTACAGGCTTTGCGTTGACGGTCCAGTATTTCCTTACTCAATGCTAAAGGAAGGGAGGGACTTTGGTAGGTTCAAGAGGAGGGCCAGCGGGAGGCTTGTTGACATCAACTCTGATGTGCCGAACAGACCTTAATGAAGATTGGCAGTCGGATATAAATTTGGGTGGTGCGCCTCTCTCATGAGGCACTCGAGTGGTGATTTATGGTGGTGGATATGTCAGAGTTCGCGGAGTTCCTGGTCAGGAGCGGCGCGGTCAAGTTCGGATCCTTCACTTTAAAGAGCGGTAGGTCCTCCCCATACTTCGTCAACTTGGGGGTGCTGGCGGACGGTGAGTCCGTATCGAGGCTGGGAGCCTTCTACGCAGCATCGCTCGTCGAGAAGAACCTGGTTGATGTCACCGATGTACTCTTCGGTCCTTCCTACAAGGGGATACCGATAGCGGTGGCGACAGCGATCTCACTCCACAGGGACCACTCGAGGAGCGTCAGGTTCGCTTTCAACAGGAAAGAGGCAAAGGGTCACGGCGAAGGCGGAATGATCGTCGGCAGCCCGCTGAGAGACGGGGATAGGGTCGGTCTCCTCGACGATGTGATAACGACTGGGAAGACCAAGGAGGAGGCGATCAGCCTGATCAGATCATCGGCAAGGGTGGATATCCAGTACATCCTTATCGCGGTGGATCGGATGGAGCGCGGGGAGACCGAACTATGCGCGACAAGGGAGTTCGAGGAGAGAACTGGGATTCCAGTTCACTCGATAGCCACGATAGAGGAGGTGGCGGAGGTCGCAGCCAAGAGAGGACTTCTCCCTGCGAGCGTACTCGACCTGATCCGCTCTTATTTAGCACAACATGGAGGCAGGCGCAAATGAGCCCTACAATCCCTCGGGATAAGAGCATTGTCATAGCCTGCGATGTCCCGGACATAGGCTCTCTAGAAAAGCTGGTCGAGTCCACGCACAGTGTAGATGGCGTCGGGGCGTACAAGATCGGGTTCTCCCTGGGGCTCAGACACGGACTCCCCTCAATCGTCTCCGCAATAAGGAGGCACACCCAGAAGCCCGTGATTTATGATCACCAGAAAGGCGGTACGGATGTACCTCACACGGCTGAGCTCTTCGCCGAGCTGATGGCGTCCTCCGGCATAGACTACGCCATCCTATTCCCGTTCTCAAGCCCCTCGACCGAGGAAGAATGGATCAGGGCTCTCCAGCGCGAGGGGGTGGTTCCTGTGGTTGGTGCACTGATGACCACAAAGGACTTCCTCTCAGAATTTGGGGGATTCTTCACCAGGTCCGTCGTATCCAGGATTTTCAGGATAGCATGCGGTCTGGGAGTGGATCACTATGTTCTGCCTGGAAACAAGCCTGAGGAGGCGATGGAGCTGAGGATGATGATCGAAACCCACATACATGAACCGGTGTTCTTCCTCCCCGGCGTTGGGGCACAGGGAGGGGAGGTTGCCCGCCTTCGCGCGGTGATGGGAAGGAGATGGCACTGCATTGTCGGGAGGTCTGTCTACGCCTCCACCGATCCTGCAGCCTCCGCGTCGCGGCTTGCGTCCGAATTGGACGCATAGCGATGAGCAAGAATCTCTTTTGGTACACTCTTTTCCGGTCGACATTTTGAGAAGCCTATATGCGTTTCCAAAGGGGCAAATTGAGCGGTGGGATCCCGCACTTCCGCCGCTAATGTCATCGCTTGGTGATTCTAAGCTAACGGCGCAGGTCTTTCAAGGCTGCAGCATCTGTTCTAGGGCGGAGATTAAAATAGCTTCGCTTTTCGCAAATCCCAAACTTTCATGCTGTTCATCGAAGCCCCTCGAGCCCCTCCAATCTAGTACCTGCCCTACGCAGGGGAGGGATGACAAGAAAGATTGGCGCCCTGGCCGGGATTTGAACCCGGGTCACAGACTCACTGCGGAAGCCTGTCAAGGCCATCCCCGACAGGCCTGTATACTGGGCCGAACTATACTACCAGGGCTGCCTGCTATTCCTCCAATCTTTTTTCAAAGTGCAGTATTAAAATCTATCTGCTCCTTGGGAACCAAAGCTTAATTGCCACCTTGCCCAAAAAACAGGCAGGTGAGCCGATTGCCCGAGTCTCGTTACAGCTTAATTCCACTTCTGTTTATCCTCTTCGTCACAGGCATCTACGCTGGCTATGCTTTGATGCCCCAAGCCCAGGTCCCCCTGAATGAGACCGCGCTCATCCAGAGAATAGGCGCATTAGAGTCCCAAGTCGCTTCGCTCCAGTCGTACTTGAACGACCTTCACAATAGGAACTCCACGATCCTGAGCCTCAACGATGTGTACGAGTCCGTAAGGGTCTCGATCGTCACCGTGAGCGGTCTTCTCGCCACCTCGGACATCTTCGGAAGGACTGCCTACACGACGGTCATCGGCTCCGGTTTTGTAGTCAATCTTACTGGTGAGCCGTTGATAGTTACCAACTACCACGTGGTCAATGGAATCATTAACGGGTCGGTCACTTTTCTCGACGGTGAAGCATATCCGTTTGAGATAGTCGGGCTAGACAAGTACAGCGACCTCGCAGTCATCCGCGCCTACGCCCCTTCAGATAAGCTGGTCCCGCTCACAGTTGTGTCCTCCTCTGGGCTTAGGGTTGGGGACACTGTGATCGCCATAGGGAACCCATACGGCTTGGAGAGCACGATGACCTCTGGGATAGTGAGCCAGCTGAACCGGACGATCCAGACAGAGACCGCTGGGAACTACAGTATCGCAGGCATAATCCAGATCACGACCCCGATCAACCCCGGCAACTCCGGAGGTCCTCTACTCGACTCGCAGGGCAATGTTGTCGGGGTGACCACTGCTATAATATCCGGCTCGCAGAATGTCGGCTTTGCCGTCCCATCTGACACTATACTGAGGGAGTTCTCAACCCTCGTCGAGAGGGGGGAGTACGTTCACCCGTACATCGGGATAACTGGCTACTCCTTGAACTATGCTGCATCAACTGCCCTCGGTATCAACCAGACCTGGGGCGTGCTCGTCCAGACCGTGGTAGCGGGCGGTCCTGCAGACTCTGCAGGGATCAAAGGGGGAAGCAGGGTGGTCAGCGTTGGGGGCGAGCAGATCCGCTCCGGGGGAGATGTGATAATCATGATCGATGGCATGAAGATAAAGAACATGGACGATCTCTCCTCTTACTTACTAACCCGATCACCGGGTCAGGTAGTGTCGATGACGGTCATCAGGGGTACTTCCTGCATGGACATCCAGGTGGTTCTTGGCGCCAGACCTTGAAATGTATTGCCAAAGGAGGGTTCTTTTCTGGCGACCAAAGAAGACAAAATTTTTAATAAAGGGGCTGATCTTCTTTCTTGCAGCCCGCCCTAGCTCAGTGGTAGAGCGCCCGGCTGTAGACCAACGGTCGCGCGGGGGAAGTCGCCTGTGGCGGAAGATGTCCTCGCGATAGCGGGCAAATACCGGGTGGTCGCTGGTTCAAATCCGGCGGGCGGGACCACCCCCACCTATCTGGTCTTATCGATCAACCGTATCTGATCAAAAAATTTATAAAGTGCGTTGTTTTGCTGAAAGGTTAGCCCAGTTCCGGGCTTCCTAGGAGACTCGCTTCGTTTTGTGGTGATTGTGTTTGGGCAAGTTTGACCTTTTAAAACATGAACTCGTCCCTCAGTTTAGGATCTTGACAAAGGAAGAGGTAGACCAGCTGAGGAGAAGCTTGGGGATACGCAAGGAAGACCTGCCTTGGATGAGGAGGAGCGATCCAGTCAGCAAGGCGATTGGAGCAAGACCTGGGGATGTCGTTGAGATAATCAGAAAGAGCCCGGTGGCAGGGCGTTCTGTGGCATATAGGTATGTGGTACCAGGGTGATATATTTGAGCGAGATTAGTGTTAATGAGAGCTGGTCCCTGATCGAGGCATTCTTCAGGGAGAAGGGGCTGGTGAGGCAGCATCTCGATTCTTATGACGATTTCGTCAGGAACAAGCTGCAGGAGGTAGTTAACGAGCAGGGCATCATAGAGACGGATCTTCCGGGATTCAAGATAAAGCTCGGCAAGATAACCATCGGGAAGCCCGCCATACATGAGGCAGACGGTTCCGAGAAGGAGATCTTCCCGATGGAGGCCCGTCAGCGGAACCTTACATACTCCGCCTCCCTTCATCTCAGGGTGACGCCCATCGAGGATGGCTTCGAGGAAGAGGAGGTCTCGGTGTTCATCGGTAAGCTTCCGATAATGGTTCGGTCATCGTTCTGTACGCTTTCTAAGCTGCCGGCGGAGCAACTGATCGCCAACGGTGAGGATCCGGTTGATCCCGGAGGTTACTTCATAATCAACGGATCCGAGCGCGTCGTAGTCATTCAGGAAGATCTGGCGGTTAACCGCATCCTCGTCGACACCATGGAGGGCACCTCGCCCGTGACCCACGTTGCTAAGGTCTTCTCCGCCACCTCAGGTTTCCGAGTCCCCGTGACGCTGGAAAGGATGAAGGACGCGACGTTCCAGGTCTCATTCCCCTCCATCCCTGGCAGGATTTCGCTCGCGATACTCATGAAGGCGCTTGGAGCCTCGTCTGACAAGGAGATGGTGGAGTTCGTCTCGAGCGACCCAGTCATCCAGAGGGCGATGATACCTACCCTCGAGGGTAGTATAGAGATAAACACCGTCGAAGACGCACTTGACTACATCGGGAACAGGATAGCGATCGGGCAGACCAAGGAGTACAGGATGGAGCGGGCGGCGCAGATCCTTGAC
>JASFYL010000034.1 GCA_030055575.1 Thermoproteota archaeon
TAGGCGAGCCCTATCCTGTGCTCCACCCTCATTCCGAAGCCCTCCCGGTATTATTCATAAAGCTTATATTTAAGTCGGCTGGTTTATCCATCCGTGTACTCCCCCAGGACTATTAACATAATCAATGTCAGGATTACCCACAAGACGGCTAGAGCACCCCTGATAGAGGCGGTAGGGTTCCGGGACAAGGCGCATGCCTTGCTCGAGCTCAGCTCTTGGGGGAGCATTGATGAGTGCGCCATTCTCCAGACGTGCAACCGCGTCGAGCTTTACCTTGTGAGCGAGGAGGGCGAGCCCCTAGCAAGGAGGGCTAAGGATCTCTTGGCGAAGAGGGCAGGGGCGCTCGCCGGGGAGGCTTCGGAGGCGATTGAGTACTCGTTGAACCAAGACTGCATGAGGCATATCCTGCGGCTCGCATCTGGGCTTGAGTCGATGGTGGTCGGGGAGGAGCAGATCCTCCACCAGGTTTGGGACGCGTACTTGGAAGCAAGGGGCGCGAAGAAGGCGGGGCCCGTCCTGGAGCAGCTCTTCATGAGGGCGGTGAGCGTAGGGAGGCGCGTGAGGAAGGAGACCTGCATAAACAAGGGCGCTGTATCTATAGGCTCGGCGGCGGTAGAGCTGGCAGAGTCACTGCTGGGCAGCTTGGAGGAGAAGAGGGTATTGGTGATCGGCGCGGGGGAGATGGGCAGCCTAGTGGCATATTCGTTGGCAAGGCGCTGCAGGAGCCCCATCTTCATTGCAAATAGGACTTACGACCGGGCTGTGGAGCTCGCCAACCTCCTGTACGGCAGGGCGGTAAGGTTCGACAGGCTGGAGGAGGCGCTCGTCGACGCCGATCTGGTGATCTGCTCCACGAACGCACCCCACTACCTCATCACCAAAGAGCTCCTATCGAGGCTGATGGCTAATAGGAAGAACGAGAACGAGCTCACCATAATCGACATCTCAAACCCCAGGAACGTCGAAAGGGCATCCCAAGAAGTTGAGAGAGTGAGGCTCTATGATATAGACGACCTCCGGTCGATAGCCGAGAGGAATAGGCAGAAACGCTTGGACTGCATAGAGAAGGCATCCGAGATAATTGAAGAGGAGCTCGTATCGCTGAACAGGGACATGAAGGTCCACTCGGTAAGGGAGATCGTCTCGAGGCTGTTCTCCCGGGCTGAGGAGATTAGGCAGAGGGAGGTCGCCGAGGCGATAAGGATGCTGGGGTCCGTGGACGAAAAGGAGAGGAAGATCATAGAGGACCTGACATTCATCCTGCTGAAACAGACGTATGTGCCCATAGTGGAGAACCTGAGGCAGGCTGCAAAGAACGACGACAGGCAGGTAATCGATGTTGCAATAAAGCTGTTTGGGATGGACAAGCTGAACTGAAATTGGACAACTAGTCGGAAATGGTTGGGATAGGCATTGGACAGGTCGGATCTCGAAAAGTCGGGCTTGATAATAATTGGTCACGGCAGCGCCATGCCCCACAACAGGGAGGTTTTGGAGAGGTTGGCTGAGGAACTGAGGGAGAGGTCCGCCTTCTCTACAGTCGCAACAGCATTCATGGAGAGGGACAGGCCTACGATATCCGAGGCTATCGACAGCTTGGCAGAGACGGGGATCTCAAGGATCGTGCTGGTCCCCGCATTCCTGGCAATGGGCGTGCATACCTTGCGGGACATACCGCGGCTCATCGAAGCGAAGGAGAAGGAGCTCATGCAGAAGGGGAAGCAGACAGAGATCTTCTACGGTGAGCCCATAGGTCCAGACATTCGCGTGGCCGAGATAATCGAGGAGAGGGCGCTGGAGGCGCTGGGTTTTGGCGGTCCCGGGGAGGGATTCGCGCTCGACCCGTACTCTGTAGCCGCGTCGAGGGACATCCTTGAGACCAGCATGCGTCTCATCCGGAGGGAAATCGGCGGTTATCTTAAGAACGTCCCCCCGTCTCATGTCCCAATAATAGAGCGCGTAGTCCATGCTACCGCTGACCCAGAGTTTGCCAAGCTCATCGTCATCAGCGAGGGGGCAGTTGAGGCTGGAGTCTCGGCAATCAAGTCCGGCGCAAAGGTGGTCGCGGACGTTAAGATGGTCAAGGCAGGGATAAGCGAAGCCAGGCTCAAGCGCTTCGGGACCAAGGTCTGCACTTACACCGACGACAAGCGCGCGCTCAGGCTGGCCAACGGAGGGTCTATCACGAGGTCCGCTGCCGGCATCAGGCTCGCAGTCGAGGAGGGGTTGGACGGGGCAGTCGTGCTGATAGGGAACGCCCCGACAGCGGCTTTCGAAATCGCCGAGGCCGTGAAGCGGGGATCTGCACGCCCGGCCCTGATCGTGGCAACTCCGGTCGGGTACGTCGGAGCCGCCAAGTCAAAGGAGGAGGTCTCCGCCCTGCCCACCCCAAGCATAACCGTCAAAGGTAGGAAGGGAGGGAGCCCGGTCGCCGCCTCCATATTCAACGCGCTGCTGGCTATGGCCGAGCGGGAGAAGGGCGGTCTCAGGTGAGGCGTATGGCGAGGTTCTTGAGGTACGGCCTGACCACCGGGGCATGCTCGGCCGCAGCCGCCAAAGCAGCGGTAATCGCCCTGCTCGGCAGCCCCGTCGATAGGGTGGTGATCCCGACCCCGATAGGCATCCGATTCGAGATCCCTGTGAAGTGCAGCAAGCGGCTCTCCGAGGACTCGGCTGTAGCAACAGTGGTGAAGGACGCCGGGGACGACGTAGATGCGACGAACAAGATAGAGATATCTGCCAAGGTCAGGATGACTTCCGGATCCGAGATAACGGTGCGCGGGGGGAAAGGCGTCGGGAAGGTCACCAAGCCTGGCTTGGCGGTCCCGCCTGGGGAGTGCGCTATCAACCCTGTCCCTAGGAGGATGATCCGGGATGCGGTCAAGGAGGCGCTTCCGGCCGGTAGGGGTGCAGAAGTCGTCATAGAGATCCCTGAAGGCGAGGAAGTGGCGAAGAGGACCATGAACGCGAGGCTGGGGATTGTCGGTGGAATCTCAGTCTTGGGTACCACGGGCGTAGTCAAGCCCTTCTCAATGGCGGCCTACAGGCGCTCGCTCTCCCCACAGATCGACATCGCAATGGCGAAGGGGCATCAACGGATATTCATGGTGCCGGGTAATATCGGGGAGAGGATAGTGAGGGATAAGCTAAATCCCCCGGGGGACTCGATAGTCCAGACCGGCGACTTCGTCGGCTACATGCTCGACAGGGCTGTTGAGAAGGGGGCGAAGGAGATAGTACTCGTAGGGCACGCCGGAAAGCTGGTGAAGCTCGCGGTCGGCATCTTCAACACCCACCACAAGATGGGGGACGCGCGCGCAGAGGTCATCGCGGCATACGCGGGTGCGGCGGGCGCAGACCCGGAGACCATCCGCCGCATTTTGAGATCAAACACCACCGAGGAGGCTGCCGGCATCCTCAAGGGAGCCGGGCTCCTGCGGGCGACATTCGACGCCATTGCCGAGAGAGTGAAGGCCAAGGCCTCCGAGCGGGTGGGCGGGAAGGCCAAAATAGGAGCGGTCATAGTCTCGCTAGACGGGCAGGTCCTGGGAGCCGACAGCGAATCTGGATGTGGTGAGCATTGGCGAAGCTGAGCGTGGTCGGCATAGGGCCTGGCTCTCCTGACTACGTGACCCCTGCTGCCAGGAAGTCGGTCCGTGGCGCAGAGCTGGTTGTTGGGGCAGAGAGGAGCCTCAGCCTCATGAAGAGCGAGATAAGGGGGGTCGAAGCTACCCTGACCGCGCGGAACATGAACGAGCTCCTGGAGCTGGCGGTCGCTGCGGCGGAGGAGGGGAAAGAAGTGGCGATCCTCTCGACAGGAGACCCAGGGTTCTCGGGGCTCCTGCGACCGGTCGCTAGGCACGCCCAGGGGAGGCGAGTAGATCTGTGCGTGATCCCTGGGATCAGCTCGATACAAGCCTGCGCGGCACGCCTATGCATGAGCTGGGAGGACGCCGGCCTCTTCAGTCTGCACAGGGGGGCCCCACCGGAGAAGTGGTCAGAGCTAGCGAGGACTATCAAGGAGGGCAGGGACATCATCGTGCTCCCGGATCAGAAGGCATCCTCCCCACGGGAGATCGTCCGCTTCCTGCTCAGCCAGGGTCTCGACAGGCGCACCCCTGTCTTCGTCTGCGAGAGCATTACCCTTAGGGGGGAGAGGATCGTGGGGTCGACGCTAGAGAATGCTTCTGAACTTGACTTCGACCCGCTCTGCGTAGTGGTGGTTAAGGGGACCGGCAGCAGGGAGGGATCCTGAATGTGGGTCTGGAAGACGCCCGGCATACCAGACGAGATGTTCGAGCAAAGGGAGGGCGTTCCCGGACCTACCAAGGAGGAGGTGCGCGTCCTGACGGTCTCGAAGGCGCGCCTCAGGGACGGTTCGGTCGTCTTTGATGTGGGGTGCGGCACCGGAGGATTGACCGTAGAGGCAGCGCTCCAGGTAGCCCCAACGGGCAGGGTCTTTGCCATAGACGATGACGAGAGGGCCATCGAGCTCACCGCAGCCAACGCGGCGAGGTTCGCCCTGGGCGGCACAGTCCAGCTAATCAAGGGGAGCGCCCCCGAGGCGCTCTACAGCCTGCCCGAGGCGAGTGCGATACTGGTCGGCGGCAGCAGGCAGCTTAGGGGTGTGCTTTCCGCCGCATACGAGAAGCTCATCAGCGGAGGGCGCATTGTAGTCAACGCGATACTCCTCGAGACCGCCTGCTCAGCGCTGGGCGAGATGAGGAAACTGGGATTCAAGGAGGTAGAGGTCGTAAGCGTCTCTGTCGCAAAAGGCAAGGCTGTGGAGTCTGGGACGATGATGTTGGCGAGAAACCCCATTACTATCATATCGGGAACAAAATGAAGAGGTGGAAAAACATGGCTGGTAAGCTGATAGGGATCGGCGTCGGTCCCGGGGATCCTGAGCTGCTGACAGTCAAAGCTGTCAAAGCCCTCCGTATGGCTGATGTCGTCTCCGTTCCAAAAGCACATTCGGATGTCTCTAGCCTTGCGCTAGGTGCGGTGAGGCAGATCTTGGAGGACCGCCAAGACCCCCCGGAGTTGCTCGAGCTGGTCTTCCCGATGACCAAGGATAAGTCAGAAATCGAACGGGTTATGGCTAGGAATGCCAGCGCAGTGGCTGACAGAATAGACAGAGGTAAGGTGGTCGCCTTTATCACTTTGGGCGATCCGATGTTCTACAGCACGTTCGTCTACCTATTCGAGGCAATGAGGAGACATTACCCCGGGGTGGAGATCGAGATAATACCAGGGGTGACGTCTTTGACGGCATGCGCTGCCACGGCAAGGCTCCCCTTGGCAGAGAGGGAAGAGGTGGTTGCCGTAATCCCCTCAGAAGTGGATAAGTGCGAAGTAGAGGAGATTTCGAGGCACGCCGACAGCATGGTCTTCATGAAATGCGCCCGCCGTTTCAAAGAGCTTGTTACTGTCTTGAAGAGGTCGCCTTTCGAGAAATCGACCGTCGCCATAGTGCGGAGGTGCTCCATGCCCGAAGAGCGGGTGGTTGTGGGGGAAGTCGCAGAAGCGGAGGGGTGGGAATTGCCTGATGACTATTTCTCGATGATGATAGTCAAGAGGAGAGATGCGGAAAAAGAGCGTGGTGATGTGGTGTGAGCAAGGTGGTCATAATTGGGGCGGGTCCTGGGGACCCTGAGTTGATTACCATCAAGGGGAAGAAGTGGCTGGAGAGGGCCGATGTCGTGATATACGCCGGTTCGCTCCTGAACCCTGAGATCCTCAAGTACGCGAAGCCTGGCGCCCAACTCTACGACAGCGCGTCCATGGATCGGGAGGAGATCTTCAGGCTGACGGCAGAGAGCGCCAGGGCGGGGAAGCTCGTGGCTAGGGTCCACGATGGGGACCCAAGCTTCTACGGGGCCATACAGGAGCAGGTTGACTTGCTGGAGAGGGAGGGCATCGAGTGCATCCGGGTGCCGGGAGTCAGCTGCCTCCAGGCGGGCGCCGCCGCCCTGAACCGCGAATTGACCCTCCCGAATGTCTCGCAGACAGTTATCATAACCCGCCCGGAGGGTAGGACCCCTGTTCCGAAGCCCGAGAGACTCAGATCCCTCGCGGCTCACCAGGCAACCATGGTGATCTTCTTGGGAATCCAGCACCTCCGCTCGGTCGTCGAGGAGCTAGAGAAGGGGGGGTACCCAAAGACGACCCCGGTAGCGGTCGTGTACAAGGCGAGCTGGCCTGAGGAGAAGGTCATCAGGGGGACCTTGGAGGACATCTTAGGAAAGGTCGAGGAGGCGGGGATAACGAAGACCGCGCTGATATTCGTCGGCAAGGTCCTTGACACTTCGGCCTACGACTACTCGAAGCTTTACGACCCTTCATTCACCCACGGCTTCCGTAAAGGCGAAAGAGATGTACCATAGGGGAGTCGCAATAATAGCTGTCACAAGGAGGGGCTCCGAGACGGCAGCAAAGATAAGTGCGTTTCTCTCCAAAATGGAAATAAAAAACGAGGTCTACTCGAGCCCCCCTCACTGCACCGGCAACCTTTCCAGCAGCGGGATCCGCGACCTCGTCGGGAAGGTCTTCGGCAAGGTCGACGCAATAGTGGGTGTGATGGCTGCAGGGATACTGGTGAGGGCCATTGCACCTTTCCTCAGGAGCAAGCTGACCGATCCCGCCGTGGTCTGCGTGGACTCCTCTGGGAAGTACGCCATAAGCCTTCTATCAGGGCACTACGGAGGGGCAAACGAGCTTGCCAGGATCATCGCCCGCGGGATCGGGGCGGTCCCTGTGATCACCACGGCATCGGACGTCGTGGGGAAGGTGAGTGTAGACGAGGTAGCCAGGATGCTGCATTGCAGGGTCATCAACCCGGAGACCCTGGCTGCGGTGAACTCAGCCTTGGTAGACGGGAAGCGCGTGGGCATGATAGTTATGGGAGAATTCAGGATAAGCCCAGACCTCTGCTCGTGCTACACGATAGCCCAAGCCAAGGCGTGGACAGACGCACTCATGATACTCGATTCATTCGATGCGGCTGCCATCATCTCAAAGGAGACGCCCGAGGTGGAGTTCCAGAAACCGGTAACGATCCTCAAGCCGAAGAGGATAGCGGTCGGCGTGGGAGCGAGGAAGGCCTCCAGCGCTGAGGAGATCGCGTCGGCAGTGCGGTCAGCGCTCTCGCAGGCAGGGCTCCCTCCGGAGAGGGTAGACTGCTTGGCAACTGCTGAGATAAAGAGGGGGTCGCCGGGCATGGAGGGCGCAGCTGCACTCCTTGGGCTTCCCGTCCTGTATGTGGGGGTCGAGGCTTTGCGTTCGGTCGATTCCGATGACCTCTCACCCGACTCGGAACTGGTTATTAAAAAGATTGGAGTTGGAGGGGTATGCGAGAGAGCTGCTTTAGTGGCTGCGGGAAAGGGCGCGAGGCTGATGCTGAAGAAGGCAAAGATGTCCGGCGTGACAGTCGCAGTGGCAGAGGGAGAATAAGCGTAGTGGGGATCGGGCCTGGCTCACTCGAAGACCTGACGCCCAGGGCCAGACGCTGCGTCGAGAGCGCCGATGTTGTGGTAGGGTATGCTACCTACGTTGACTTGGTTCGCCCGATTATAAAGCCGGGCGCGAAGGTCATCAGGGGCAGGATGGGGGGCGAGGTCGAAAGGGCGAGAGCTGCGATCTCCGCTGCCTTGGGAGGCAGTCAAGTAGCCGTTATAAGCGGCGGCGACCCTGGAGTCTACGGGATGGCTGGAGTCGTGCTGGAGGCAGCAACAGTCGACAGTGCCGATGTCTGCATAGATGTCATACCCGGGGTGACTGCTGCTACAGCAGCCGCTGCGAGGCTCGGTGCGCCGCTTTCCGTGGATTTTGCAGTGATAAGCTTGAGCGACCTGCTCACCCCTTGGGACCTGATCGAGAAGAGGCTGGAGGCTGCTTCCGAGGGGGACTTTGTCATCGTCCTCTACAACCCTCAGAGCAAAGGCAGAAGGGAGCCCCTAGCCCAGGCCCATTCCATACTCCTCAGACACAGGCATCCGGAAACGCCGGTGGGCATCGTGAGGAATGCTGGGAGGGGCGGCGAAGAGGTAGAGATAACCAACCTCGAGAGGATGTTGGATTCTGAGATAGACATGGTCACGACGGTGATAGTCGGCAACTCATCCACGCTTGTTCTTGATGGGAGGATGGTGACGCCACGGGGATACGACCTCCGATCCTCCCGTTAGGTCGTCCTGGAGGATGCCCAAGAGCCTCAGCACTTCCCTCCGTGCCTCGCCGATCGTGAGCGGGAGCCTCTCGTCGACAGGAACCCCGTCCTCCTTCCTCAGGACCTCGAAGAGATGCGTTATCCTGGGAGATCTCAGGTTCACGCTCCGTATGAGCTGCGTGTCTGAGAACAGCTCGCGCGGCGTACCTTCAGAAACGACCCTCCCCTTGTTGAGTATGTAGAGCCTGTCAGCGAAGAGGGGCACCATGTCTACGTCGTGTGTCGCGAGTATGAGGGAGATCCTGCGTTCGCGGCTGAGCCGGAGTAGGAGGTGCAGTATCTCGCTGGTCCCCCTTGGGTCCAGGTTCGACGTGGGCTCGTCCATTATGATGACTTCGGGCTGCATAGCGAGTACCCCTGCGAGGGCGACCCGCTTCTTCTGGCCAAAGCTGAGGAAGTGCGGCGGCTTCTCGGCATACTCTGCCATGCCCACAGTGTCCAAAGCCTCTTCCACGACCCTCCTAACCTCTTGGGCCGACTGCCCCAAGTTGAGCGGCCCGAATGCGACGTCCTGCCTGACAGTCGGTGCGAATAGTTGGTCGTTTGGGTCCTGGAAGACGAACCCCACGCGCCTCCTGAGCTCAAGCAGGGCTTTCGAAGAATACTCCACCGGCTTTCCGTCGAAGTGGACCTTGCCAGATGTCGGCTTCAGTATGCCGTTCAGATGGAGGAGTAGTGTGGTCTTCCCTGACCCGTTAGGTCCCAGGAGGGCTATCCTCTCGCCCCTCTTCATACTCATCGTCACGTCCTCGAGCGCAAGAGTTCCGTCAGAGTAGCGGTGCGAGACATTCTCCAAATAGAATGGCATATCCATCACACAACCAATAGATCCTTGGAATAGATCGAGACCAGTAGCAGTATGCTGTCGAACAGTACTGTCGCGACAAGCGCGGCCTTGCTCGGCTTTGGCAGGTCCTCGAGCATCCTGATTGTTCCGTCGTAGCCCCTTGCATTCATTGCTGTAAGCGTCCGCTCCCCCTGCTCCATGGTCCTTATGAACAGGTTACCTGAGATGAGCCCTATAGAGCGTATCTTGGTCAGCCAACTGGAGTTCCCGAAACGGAGCTCCTGGGCGGTCGTCATCTTCTCGGTGATCTCGATAAAGACGAAGATGTACCTGTAGATCAGCAGCGACACCTCCACTAGGACTGCAGGGATCCGGATCCGCCTTAGTGCTACGAAGATGTTCGTCATCGGAGTCGTGAGCACGAGGAAGAAGAGGCAGGAAAGGGCGCCCTCGACCCTGATGAATGTCGCAATGCCCGTCGTCACGCCGTTCTTGAAAATTGTCCAAGTGAACCAGGGTAAGGGGACTTCAGCCAGAGCCTCGCCATCGCCGAAGAAGAGGGCGATGATGATGCAGCTCAACCCTAGCATAGCAGTGGGATAGCTTAGCATCTTCACGAAAAAACTGATCGGGATCCTTGCCATGAATAGTATCAGTACCGCCGATACTGAGAGGACTGCCAAAGGGACGATTGGGGATGGCAGCGAGACACAAATCACGAGCGCCGAAAGAACAAAAAAAAGTTTGGTGAAAGGGCTTGACTTCGATAGCGGGTTCGTGTGTGCGTGCCTGTCGATCTCTTCGTGGAGGTGCCCTTCGGTCATGGCATTTCCATCCGTTTAACCCTCTGTTCTCAGAGGCTCTTTTGCGATCCCTTTCTTCATCTTGCCCTTCTCATACCCCAAGAAGTAGCCTATGATGAGTGCGCCTATTGCCGCCTGCAAAGCGAAAAGCAGGCTCTCTATCTCTCCGCTCGGGGGTTCCCAGACTGGGCTGAACCAAGGTTCGTAGCCTTGGCTCGTCAACTCCTCTTCGGCTGCGCCGTCGGCACCTTCGAAGTTGGCGTTGGGGAATAGCAGGAGGGGAAGGGCAAAGATTACTACCGTTATCGCTATCAGTGCCATATAGTGCTTGGCGTTCATTTCCCTCCCTCCTTTGCCGGAACGGTCACGGGGACCCTGATCACTTTTAGCGTAGAAAGCAGTTCCATCTTGTACTTTGCCAGAAAGTCGAAGAGTATTACCGCCAGAATCCCTTCCCCGATAGCCAACGGGATCTGCGTCACAGCGAAGATCGTGCCGAACTTGATCAAAGCCTCAAAGAAAGTCGGGTTCGGCAGGAAGAGGGCGAGCTGGGCCGAGGTGGTTACATATGTGAAAAGGTCGCCCAACGAAGCAGCCAGGAAGATCCCAATCGAGGAGGGGATCCGCGCCCTCTTCGCCACTGCCCAGATGGCGTAGGCTACCACCGGTCCAGCGATTCCCATCGAGAAGACATTGGCACCTAGGGTGGTCAAGCCGCCGTGGGCAAGGAGGAGTGCCTGGAAGATCAGCACTATCAACGAGAGCACAGAAGTTATCGCCGGGCCGATCACGACTGCGGACAGCCCTGCTCCAGTGGGGTGCGAGCAACTTCCAGTCACCGACGGCAGTTTCAGCGCAGAGAGGACGAATATGAACGCGCCCATCAGTGCAAGCAAGGGTTTTGCTTCAGGCGTCGTCTTAGACATCCTGTTGAGCCTGTATATGCCGTAGAGCACTACCGGGATCGACACTGCAAACCAAAGCTCCCACCAGGGGTGTGGAAGGAAGCCTTCCATTATGTGCATCAGATCACCCTTAGGTTGGATAATCCATCCAAAGGGTTAATAAATGTTGTTAAAGTAAACCAAGACAGGTTGATCCGAATGCAAGTCCCCAATCTCCAGATCCTGCGCGAGCAGGGAGAGCTTACGAGGCTCTTGATACTCTTGGAAGTGATGAGAAACCAGCCCCATGTGACCCAGCGGGAGATAAGCGACGCACTCGGGATAACGATACAGGCAGTCTGCAAGCACTTCAGCTCCATGATGGATGAGGGGCTTCTGGAGGCAGGGGTGGGGCGTGCCAACTACAGGTTGACAGCCAAGGCGTACCAGAGGCTCAGGAGCTACCTGAAAAACCTGGAGGCATGTGTTGCCACGGTCAAGACGAGCCTGAAGACTGGTTCTATTATACCCGCCATTGCCGAGGCTCCAGTTAAGGCTGGTGAGAAGGTAAAATTGGTCATGAAAGCTGGCGTCTTGTGCGCCTCACCTGTTGATGACCCTGTCCTAGATGCTTCCGGAACCGCCCTTGACGATGCCTGTGTGGGGGAAGAGGTGAGAGTCACTGATCTGCAGGGCAAGGTGATGGTGAATCCTGGAAGGATCTTGTTCGTGAGGCTGCCCAGCGCCAACGAAGGGGGTTCAAGAGCCGTCGACATTGCAAAGGTAAGGAGACTGATGGAATCCTTCAAGCCTGACAGAATCGGTGTCATAGGCGTTGTCGGGAGGGCGGTGCTCAACAAGATCGGGAGGGGGCCGGACTTCGAATTCGGGGTGACCCGCGCCGCGACCATTGCCGCGTCGAGAGGGCTGTGTGTCATGGTGCTCGGGGTCGGAAGGGTGATAACCCGTTTGATAGAGGAGATAGACCTCGAAAGTGCCAAGCACGAGACCCGCATAATCTACGAAGTGTACGACGTGAGCAACTCCAATAATCATTACTCAGGGCCTTCCGGATCATAGGATTGCTTTCGCGGGGGCTGGCATGACCTCCGCCCCCTCTAGAAATAGAAAAGGAGGCTCGTTGTCAGGATTGCCATCCGACCGATCTTTGTTTAAACTAGAGCCCTTGAGTCTCCCTAGACCTAAAATTTATGTATTTGGATGGATAATCCGTCCATAGAAGAAGCGCATGGACTCATCCATGCGCCTACTGGAAGATGAAAATATAGATGGAGAGCATATTCAAGTTAAACTAATTGAAAAGGTTTGAGGATATGAGATATAGAAAAATTTGTGACCAGCCGCTCCTCTCATTAGCATCTTTGGGTTTGCTTATTCTTGCGTTCGTCGGAGTGCTGCCCTTTTTAAGTATGTTGCCCCCCCACGGTTCAACATCGTCTGAGGATCTGTACTTTGGTGTCGATGTTGCCTACGGAGATGTGGCTGCCACCAAGCTCCTAATCGACAGGGTTTCCCCCTACACCAATTTGTTCGTTATCGGTTGCCTAGGCAGCTATAACGAATCACGACTCGACGATATCACCCAGTACGTATACGACAAAGGCTTGTACTTTATCATATACAGCGATAGCTACAGATACCCTTCGAAAAACTGGTTCGAAAAGGCAAGCAGCAAATACGGCAACAGGCTCTTGGGGGTGTACTACTTCGATGAAGTAGGCGGAAAGGTGCTCGACCAATCCAACGGACCGATAATCAGATCCGCTGCTAACTACACAGAAGCTGCCCAGAAGTTCGTTAGCGTCTTGAGCGGGTTGATTCGCGGGAACCTCTCAGTGACGAGTAGCTTCGCAAGCCCAGACCAGTACAAGCTATTCACGTCGGACTATGCCTTCTACTGGTTCGACTACCAGGCTGGGTACGATGTCGTTCTCGCGCAGCTCGGCTGGAACAACAGCAGACAGCTGAACATGGCCCTGTGCAGGGGCGCAGCTACCGCCTTCGGCAAGGAGTGGGGCGTAATCATAACTTGGACTTACCGCCAGGCACCATACATCGAGTCGGGACCTGAGCTTTACGATGACCTGGTCCTGGCATACGAGAACGGCGCAAAGTACATCCTGATATTCGACAGCAACGAGGACTATTCCGCAAGCATCTTGAGAGAAGAGCACTTCGAAGCCATGCAGCGGTTCTGGCAGTACTTCAAGGATAACCCCAGGACTGGGGTTCCAATTGGCGAGAGGGTTGCCTATGTCCTGCCTAAAGATTACGCATACGGCTTCAGAGGGGAAGGAGATCGGATCTGGGGACTATGGGGACCCGATTCGATCACCGCGGAGATGTGCGATAATGTCTCACTCATGCTCGAGAACTATGGGACGAGACTGGACTTACTCTATCCTGGCACAGTGCAGGCATTGGAATCGTTGGGGTACAATGAGATCTTCTTTTGGAGTGAAGGATGAAAGCGACCTTTGTTGCATTTCCACGTATCGTTACCAATAAATTAAGTAGTTTATTGTTTTCATCTTTGTTTTGCAGTTCTTGCCGTTTTACCGTTCTGATTCCTCTGCGTTTTTAAGGAGGCAAGGTTTTTATATGTAGGATGGATTAT
>JASFYL010000035.1 GCA_030055575.1 Thermoproteota archaeon
AGAAGCAGAAGCCCGTAAGGTGATTAGATGTCCGAGATAAAATTGTTCAATAAGTGGGACATTTCCAACATTCAGGTTAGGGACGCTGGGCTCGTTTCATACATATCCCTCAACTCCGTCGTTGCGCCCCACTCCTGCGGAAGGCACGAGCACAGCCGTTTTGGGAAGGCACGAGTCAATATCGTAGAGCGACTCGTGAACCGGATGATGCGGCCTGGTAAAAACGGCGGGAAGAAGGTTCTCGCCACCAGCATCGTCTCCGCAGCCTTTGAGATAATTTATCTTAGGACAGGTGAGAACCCAGTTCAGGTCTTGGTTCGGGCGATAGAGAACTCTGCCCCAAGAGAAGAGGTCACCAGGATCAGCTACGGGGGCGTCTCCTACCCGCAGTCGGTGGACGCATCGCCCCAGAGGAGAGTAGACCTCGCCCTGAGATTCCTCACCGATGCCGCAAGGAACGCATCATTCAGTAGCAATAAGCCCATAGAGGAGTGCCTCGCTGACGAGCTGATCCAAGCGGCCTCTGGCGACTCCAAGAGCTATGCAGTGCAGAAACGCGAGGAGATCGAGCGCATAGCCATATCTGCCAGGTAAATGCCTACCAAATACATTTTTTATTCCCTTAAGACTTATATATCACTGAAAGTTTTTAACCTTCAAAATGCAGGTATTAGAGAGAGGCGATAATGAATGTCATCGCAGAAAAAGGAACATCTGAATCTGCTCGTCATGGGACACGTAGACAACGGGAAGAGCACCCTCGTGGGGCACCTGTTGTTCTTGGCAGGCGGTCTAGACGACAGGACCCTGGCCGCCCTTGAGGAGGAAGCGAAGAAAACAGGCAAGGAGTTTGCAAAGTTCGCTTGGTTGGGTGACAAGCTGAAGGAAGAGAGGGAGAGGGACATGACAATTGACCTCTCCTTCTGGAGGTTCGAGACCCCCAAGTACTTCTTCACAATCATAGACGCGCCTGGGCACAGGGACTTCGTCAAGAACATGATTACCGGTGCCTCTCAGGCTGACGCTGCAATCCTCGTAATATCTGCGAAGAAGGGCGAATACGAGGCCGGAATGGGTCCTGGTGGGCAGACTAGAGAGCACGCCTTCCTCGCCAAGACTCTGGGCGTGAACCAGATCGTAGTAGCAGTCAACAAGATGGACGACCAGACCGTGAACTATGACCAGGCGAGGTTCAACGAAGTCAAGGATGGAGTCCTGAAGTTCCTAAAGATGATCGGGTATGACACCTCGAAGATAATCACGGTCCCGATCTCCGGATGGAAGGGAGACAACATAATCAGGCAGAGCAAGAACACCCCGTGGTACTCCGGTCCGACACTATTCGAGGCGATGGACACGTTCGTCCCACCAGAGAAGCCGATCGACAAGCCGCTCAGGATACCGATACAGGACGTATACACCATCACTGGAGTAGGCACGGTCCCGGTAGGTAGGGTCGAGACGGGAGTGCTAAAGAAGAACACGACGGTCGTCTTTATGCCGGCGAACAAGTCCGGAGAGGTCAAGGATATTGAGACCCACCACACCAAGATCGAGCAGGCGATTCCTGGTGACAACATCGGATTCAACGTCAAGGGCATCGGCAAGACGGATGTTCACAGAGGGGATGTCTGTGGAGATGCTGCTAAACCGCCTACTGTAGCGGATACATTCAAGGGAAGGATCTTTGTCCTCTACCACCCCACAGCTATCGCTGCTGGCTACACACCCGTGCTCCATGTCCACACAGCAACTGTTGCCACGACCTTCCTCGAGCTTGAGAAGAAGATCGACCCCAAGACAGGCGCGGTGATCGAGGAGAAGCCGACCTTCCTCAAGCAGGGAGACAGCGCTATCGTCACCTTCAAGCCGACGAAGCCGCTGGTGATCGAGAAGTACAACGAGCTCCCTCCGCTCGGAAGGTTCGCCCTGAGGGATATGGGCAGGACCGTCGCGGCAGGAGTGGTACTCGAGGTTAAGCCCGCCGTGCTTGGCAAATAAATAAAATCCACTTTTTTTAATGGGGGCCTGTATAATGCCACAAAAAGCGAGGATAATGCTCAGCAGCACCAATTACGTAAAACTTGAGGATGTGTGTTCACAGATAAGGAAGATCGCAGAGAAGACTGGTGTGAAGATCGCCGGGCCAGTCCCTCTTCCGACGAAGAGACTCGTCGTCCCTACGATGAAGTCTCCCTGCGGAGAAGGCACTAAGACATGGGATAAGTGGGAGATGAGGATCCACAAGCGCCTCATCGATGTAGACGCAGACGACAGAACCATGCGGCAGATGATGCGCATCCAGGTTCCTGATGACGTATTCATCGAGATAGAACTAGTCTGATTTTTTAATAGATCTGTTTTCCGGATGGGCAAAAAGCGGCGATCATTGGTCAATCTCTTTTCCCACTTACTTCCATCTGCTTTTAGCTTGCTAATCTGAGTGCAGTAGACAGCGTCCGCTCCCTCCGCCCTGATCCTTGGGCTCCCCCTTGGAGTGCTGCATATGGACGATCGGCGCTTGATTGCTCGCTTGAGCATCTGTGGCGGATGAGGGGGGAGTCGCTTGCCTAGAGACGCGCACCTAGAGACGCGCAGCGGCTGCGCATTTTAAATGCTTCGTGTTGAATATGATTACATATGCGTTCCAGCAGGCTAAAGCTGCTCAACATCGTATCCTTCGCGGCAACGGTGGCCGCGAATGCTTTTGCCAGTGGATACGCTTTAAACGGCCGAACCACTGCAGAGGTTTCTGATATGTACCCGACAGCAATCACTCCTGCTGGTCTCACCTTCTCGATATGGGGGCTGATCTATCTGATGCTCGGGATTTTTGCAATTGCCCCCATATTCGTGCGCCAAACAGGCATCGATTACGTCGGGAAGATCGGTCCGCTCTTCGGCTTGAGCTCTGCTTTTAACGTCTCCTGGCTGCTTCTTTGGCACTACGACTACATTTCCTATTCGGTCATCGCCATGGTCGCTCTTTTCCTAACACTCCTAAGGATATACGTCGTCCTGGACGTGGGCAAAGTCCACCTTCCCCTTAAGGAGAGGTTCATTTACCATGCACCGTTCAGCCTCTACCTTGGATGGATAACTGTCGCCTTAGTTGTGAACATAGCCGCTGCGCTAGTGTACTCTGGCTGGGGAGCGCTAGGTCTACCCGAGATGGCGTGGGGGGTGGTCGCCATCGGGATTACGATCATGATCGCCCTGGTTTCAGCTGCCTCTAGGAGGGATGTTGTATACTTGCTGGTCATAGCATGGGCACTGCTAGGCATATACCTCAAGCCTGGCGCCCTCGCAGAGATTGGCAACGCCGCAGCGGTTGGCATTATAATCGTGATGGCAGCAGCAGTAGCTTCGATTATTTCCTCGAATCGCCGTCCTCGCTTGGCATAAAACTTGGCGGAGGTGATTCGTAGTGCTACGGGGTTGAGGATCGAGTATCTGTGCATAAACAGGAGCATGGGATGCGCCGCAAACAGCACCTTCCGAAGCCCTATTCGGATGACCAGTTCGTCCGGACAGTCCCCTCGAACCTGGACTGCCTACAGAGGATGCTCCGGTGCAACACAAGCAGTTTTTCTCATTCAGGATCCCCTCTGAACTATTGCCTTTTGCGTTGCATCCAGATTATGTGATGTTGGAATTGAATGACAAGGAGATTAGCGCTCAGAGCATTGCGCGTCGC
This sequence comes from Thermoproteota archaeon, assembly GCA_030055575.1. GTDB lineage: Archaea > Thermoproteota > Methanomethylicia > Methanomethylicales > Methanomethylicaceae > Methanosuratincola. The sequence continues at coordinate 3,698 of JASFYL010000035.1, forward strand.
TTCGTGTCGTGTCGTGTCGTGTCATGTCGTCAGACCCGCCCTGTCCCCCATCTGAATTAAGTTCCGTCTCCTGTTCCGTGCCCAGTTGACTGTTGAACCTAATCAAGGTTGATGTGCTTGCTTTCTTACCGATCGTTACCTCGTCCCACGCCGTTTCCCGGTTTACCCTTGTCATAATGCTTTAAATTCTCAACTTTCCTGATCTGCTACTGGTGACTGAGATGCTCTCAAAGATACCTCTCGAGATTAAGTCAGTTAACAAAGAGGATCTAGACAAGGAGATAGTCAGGGTAGGGCTGATTGCAGAACTGGACGCAATAAACCTCTACGAGCAACTCGCAGCAATGACCGACAATGCCCTCTTGAAGAAAGTCCTCTTGGACATAGCCCTCGAGGAGAAAGTCCATGTGGGAGAGTTCCAGGAGCTGCTGGTAAGACTTGACAAGGAGCACGCTCCTTCGTTAGAAAAGGGCAAGGAAGAGATCTCCGAGTTCGGGCAATAGTCTGCCGTCTTCCATCAATCTACGCTTGTCCCAAAAATCTTTTTTTAAACTACATCATTTTTATCCTTTTACTGATGGGTGGCGCCGGGGAAGGGATTCGAACCCTTGCTCCCCCGAGAGGGAACCGGCTCGCCTGTCCTTTTAAGACATCAGATCTCAAGGCCGGCGCCTTAACCGCTCAGCCACCCCGGCTTGCGCAGTGTCCATTTTTCAGACACTCTTCTTATAAAGAATGCGCCCCAGAGATAAAGCCTTTTTACACCCTCTTCATAATGGAGATTGGTGGGAAGGTGGGGCGCCCCCATGTACGAGTACCTCGACCACACCTCTGATGTCTACATCCATGTCTGTTCAGAGTCTCTTGAGGGACTCTTCGCCGAGTCCGCTGAGGCCGCAACCGAGGTGATGTTTAACACGAGGGCAGTCGAGATGAGGAGGTCGATACAAGTCGAGATGGATGCCAAGGATCTCGAGCAGCTTCTTTACTTGTGGATAGACCGGCTGATATATCACTTCGACTCCGATTCCTTCGCCCTAGGACGCGCGGAAGTAGAAAAGGTGGAAGTCGACGGAATCGCGCGCCTCTCCGCCATACTCTGGGGTGAAGAGTACGACCCTGCCAAACACGGTCAGCGGACGGGCATAAAGGCAATGACCTACTCCCTGATGAGAATCCACCATGATGGGGGGGCTTGGCACGCATACTTCGTTGTGGACATTTAGCCTAGATCTGCTTAGCTCCCCGAATCCCTACGTTTATATGGAGTCGCCTGATATCCAATCATAAACCAATGGGCGAGGAGAAGTGGTTTTTTGTGGTCGAAAAATCTTCAATACCTCTCAAGAGACTGAATGACTGCACTTGGGAGATCCCGCAGGAATACAGGCCTGGTATGCAGGTCCCTGGGAGGGTCTATGCCGACCCGCCCCTATTGGAAAAGATGGCAGAGGACCTGACGCTTCAGCAGTGTGCGAACGTCGCCCATCTGCCTGGGATCTTGAGATACTCGATAGTCATGCCCGACGGTCACCAGGGATACGGGTTCCCCATAGGAGGGGTGGCGGCATTCGACTCAGAAGGGGGCGTGATCTCGCCTGGCGGCGTCGGATACGACATAAACTGCGGTGTCCGCCTCCTTCGCACTAACCTTGATCTGAGGGACGTAAAGCCTCTCCTCGGCAAGCTGATTGACACTCTTTTCGACATGGTCCCGTCAGGTCTCGGGAGCAAGGGAGGGATCCGCCTCACGACTTCGGAGCTCAATGATGTGCTAGAGCGGGGGGTGCATTGGGCAATAGACAAGGGGTACGCAATCCCTGAGGACGCTGAGAGGTGCGAAGAGGGTGGGTCGATGGAAACTGCAGACAGCGGCATGGTCTCTCAGTCCGCGAAGGCGAGGGGCTCGAACCAGCTTGGGACGCTTGGGAGTGGCAACCACTTCCTCGAGGTGCAGGCCGTGGACAGGATCTACGACGAACGCGCAGCCAAGACGTTCGGGATCGAGCACGAGGGACAGGTAGTAGTGATGATACATACCGGAAGCAGGGGGCTAGGTCACCAGGTATGTAGCGATTACCTACAGGTGATGGAGGAAGCAGTCTCCAAGTACAAGTTGAAGATACCTGACCGTGAGCTAGCCTGCGCCCCCGCAAACAGCCGCGAGGCATCGGAGTACTTTGCCGCGATGAGCGCCGCCTGCAACTTTGCCTGGGCGAATAGGCAGTGCATCACACACTGGACCAGGGAGGCATTCCGTAAGACCTTCGGCTCTGACCCTGAGCGGCTCGGCATGAGGCTAGTCTATGATGTCGCCCACAACCTTGCTAAGCGGGAGGAGCACTCCGTCGACGGTAAGCGGCGGATCCTGTATGTCCACAGGAAAGGCGCGACGAGGGCATTCCCCGCTGGGCGGCTCGAGATTCCTGCGGAGTACAGGGGCGTCGGTCAGCCCGTGATAATCCCTGGAAGCATGGGGACTGCCTCCTACTTGTTGCTCGGCGGACAGAATTCGATGGAGTTGAGTTGGGGATCGACCGCCCACGGCGCAGGTAGGTTCCTGAGCAGAGAGGCTGCGATCAAGAAGTACTGGGGCAGCAACGTCAAGCGCGACCTCGAAGACCGCGGGATCCGTCTAAGGGCTGCCAACATCAGGGTGATCGCAGAGGAGGCGCCTGGTGCTTACAAGGATGTCGACCGCGTTGCCAACGTCTCCCATACCTTAGGTATCGCCACCCTCGTTGCAAGGATGGTGCCGCTAGGGGTGACAAAGGGTTGAGCTGCGGGTCCCACACCCAAAATCCTCTCCTTTCCCGAGTCGGAAGGTTTTTGGTCATGCATGATGAGTCGTTCATAGGAGCGGGTCTCTCATCGAATGTATACCTCCTTAACCACGATAGCACCTATTACCTCTTCGACGCCAGCGGGGACCCTGGGTTGCTCCGCTACCTCGCCTCCGCCGGCATCCACGGATCCATGGTCGGAGGAGTCTTCCTCACGCATGGGCACTTCGATCATGTTGCCGGGCTTGAGTCGCTGAGGGAGTTCGAGACACCGGTCTTCATAAACGAAAAGGATCGGACACTGATGGAGGAGACGACCGGTGAGTACCCGTCCTTTATGGACATCTCTGAAGCAAACGAGATCCTTTCTATGCTTGGGCTCGTCATTTTAGAGACGCCGGGGCACACACCTGGAAGCGCGTGCTTCTACTCCCCCAGCGAGTCCCTCCTCATAAGCGGTGACACGGTATTTCCTGACGGGTACTTCGGAAGGACCGATCTGCCTGGGGGGAGCGACTCAGATATGCTAGAGAGCCTGACCAAGCTCTCCGGTCTGCGTGTCGAGGCCCTCCTTGCTGGACATGGTCATTATGTCGAATCAGACGGCTCGCGTTGCATCTCCGAGGCGCTAGCTTGCGCCAAGAGCATGCTGGGGCACTGATTCGTGAACCTGGGATCAGCCCAATGCGCTTGCATGGATCAGCCAGGCCATCGCGAGCGTTACCAGGGGAGTCACGATCCATAGCAGTGCTATCCTGATCCAGGTGGCGAAGTTGATAGCCGTAATCCCCTTCGAGAGTGCGCTCCCTGTTACCCCTCCAACTATAGCGTGGGTGATCGACACCGGCATCCCGAGCTGTGTGAAGAGGTGCACTGTCAAGGCACCGCCCATCTGCGCAGCGGAAGCCGTCCTTGGACCCATGCTAGATATCCCCTCCCCCATCGTTGCCGACACCCCCCTCCCGAAGATCGCCCCGCCAAGACCTGCTGAAGCTGCGGTCACCGCAACAGAGAAAGGCCATCCGAATTCGCCCCTGAGCATCCCGGCGATAAGGCCTATTGTGTTGGCGCCGAAGACGTAAGCAGTATAGAAGCATGTACCGATGGTCAGGGTACCGTAGGTCATCGTGATGGTCATAACACTGCGCGCTGGGAGCCGTCTCTCGAGTCTAGAGATGACCGTTGATGCACCCGCAGCCATCAAGGGGGTGGTCCCCCACGAGATCAGAACAGAGGTGACGCTATGGGCATTGAGTGGGATCCCCAAGAAGATCCCGCTTCCCATTGCTGCACCGTAAAGGGCTTGCGCCACAGGGAGGGGGAATCCCATGGCTGTGGCTACGATGATCATGCATATTGTGACCCCCAGGATTACACCAACAGACCAAGTTCCCAGCGAACCCTCGAGTGCCCCTCCTTCTATCGCCCTGGAGAGCTTTTCCCCCTCGAACACTGCCCCGGAGACCAACCCTAAAGCAAAGATGACGCTCCCACCCTCATGCGGTATCACCTTGGATCCGGTGAGCGTAGCGGTGGCATTGCTGGCGTTATTCGCCCCTATCATGCAAGACGTTATCGTTGCCAGCGCAACCAGTAGGAATGCCGAGGGCTCCAATATGTTCTCCCTCAGGAGGTCGCCTTCAGTATCATCGCTGTCAGGACATCTGATGCCCCCTCGGCGGCGTCAGCGATCATGTCGACCGTAAGTATGAAGTCCCTCAGCTGAAGGTACGTTAGTGTAGAGAAGCTGCTCTCTCTCTTAGTAAGCTGCATGAGCAGCTGGAGCTTGAGCTCGTCCAGCTTTTCCTCTGCTTTCTCCACCATGTGCGCCGAGTTTAGAGCCTCCTTCGAGTCTTTGTCCAGCAGGTCTATCGCCCTTTCAAGTTCCAATACGATCTCGACCGTCCCATCGATGAACCCATCTATCCTACCGCAAGCCTCGAAGAACGAGCTGAGCTCAGAGAGTGCTATCTCCCTCGCCGCGAGGATTCTACCTGCATCCTTTGCCTTGTCAGCCATCAAGTCCATCGCTTCCATTAGCCTAAGGAAGTCTTCCTTCAAACCTACGAAGAGCACTCCCTTGTAAAGCCTGATCTCGATCTCCCGCTTCACTTCGTCTGCGTCCCTCTCAGCAGAGGCGATCTTCTCGGCGAACGCTTGGACTGAATGCCAGTCGCCAGATTTGCACGCAGCGATCATGCCCCTCAGCAGTTCGACAGACTCCCTCACAAGCACCTGGTGCTCCTTTATCTTCTCCTCGATACCCCTGAGCGGGAATGACCTTATCTTCCTCAACATTTATCTGATCAGCTCTGCGTCGCGTGCACCTATTTTGTACTCGATCCTCCCTATATGCAGCACCTCTCTAATGAGCCAATCATTGTCTTTGTATGCCATGATCTCCTCAGAGTTTCCGTAGATGACCGCCGTCCTGACTGGTTCCGGTAGTGCCATCTTCATCTCGACCTTCTTACTCCTTAAGAGGGATATCATTGCAACCACCTTCTCTCCCTTCGAAACGTCCGCCTCTGGCAGTTCAGCAGGATTTGGCCATGGTGCCCCATGGACAGAAACGAACTTCTTTGACTCGCGGAAGAGCTTCTGGTATATCTCCTCGGTTATGTGAGGACAGATCGGCGCAAGTAACCTGATGAAGTCCCAGATGACCCTGTACAGCACCGACTTTGCTACTTCGACATCCTCAGGCCTCCTTGGGGAGTAGAGCCGGGGCTTCACAGCCTCGATGTATTGGTCGCAAAAGTCGTGCCAGTAGAACTTCTGGAGCAGGTCTACTGCTGTGTGGAACTGGAAGCATTCCATCGCGTTCTGGACTTTGACAATTGTTTCCCTGAGTCTCGAAACTATCCATTTGTCGGTGTCGTCCATTGACTCGGGGGTTATCTCTGCCTCTACAAAACCTTCTCGGAAGAACCCCTCCGCGAACCTGGCTGACGACCAGAGCTTCTGCAGGAAGGACTTCCCGTATTTCGCAGGCTCCCACTTGAACGGGAAGTCAGAGCCAATGGTCAGGGAGAACAAGGCCTGCCTGATCGCGTCCGCCCCGTACTGGTTGATCCCTTGCTCTGGCACTATCACGTTCCCCTTCGACTTGGACATCCTGGAGCCATCTGGACCGAGTATGTGTCCGTTGATCAGGGCACCCTTGAACGGTCCCCTCCCGGTCAGTATTGCGCACCTGAGTATCGAGTAGTACATCCAGGTCCTGATGATGTCATGGCCTTGTTGCCTCAGGTCTGCAGGATAGGCTCTCTCAAAGAGCTTCCTGTCCTTGAAATAACCAGTTACGAACAAGGGGGTTATGCTCGAGTCCACCCAGCAATCGCAGACATCCGAAGTTCCTGCGATCTCCTCGCTCCCGCACTCTGGGCATCTATCCACGGGAGGTCTGGCAACGCTGGTCTCTAATGGGAGATCTTCCTTCCTGGGCGGTATCACAGCGTTGCACCTGGCGCAGTGCCAGAATGGTATCGGCGTCCCAAAAACCCTCTGCCTCGAGATGAGCCAGTCCCATTCGATGCTGTTGATCCAGTCCACCAGGCGGCTGTGCATGAACTCCGGGAACCATTTCATCTTGCCTGCCTCTTCCAGTACTGCTCCCATAAATTCCTTTGACTTTATGAACCACTGGTACTTTGTTATGAATTCTATGGGGGTCATGCAGTCTGCCCTCTCGGTGTGGGCTAGAACGTTATGTACGATATTCTCGGTCTTCAACAAGTCCCCATTCGACTCTAGGTCCTTAGCTATCTCCTCCCTTGCTTGGAGAACCTTCATACCTGTGTACTTTCCTGCGTTCACCATCCTTCCTTGTTCGTCCACCGAAGGCGTAACTGGTAGGCTGTACACCTGCTGCCACTTGATGTCCTGCTCGTCCCCGTAGGTGCATATCATAACGACTCCTGTCCCGAAATTCATGTCCACGGCTTTGTCTGCGAGAACCTTTACCCTGTTTCCGAAGATGGGGACGATCGCCTCCCTCCCCAGTGCCCACGAGTAGCGGCTGTCGTCTGGGTTCATGGCTATGGCTTGGCAGGCATTCAGAAGCTCAGGTCTTGTCGTGGCGACCACTAGATCCCCTGCATCTGTCCTGAACCTGAGGTGATAGAGCTTACCCTCCCTCTGGATGTACCCCAGCTCTGCTTGGGCAAGGGCTGTGCCGCACTTACTGCACCACTGGATAGGGAATTCCTTCCTATAGACTAGCCCCTTCTCATGCATCTGGAGGAGGGACTCCTGGACCGCCCGCCAGTAGCTCCTGTCCATGGTCCTATACTCGAACTGCTCCCAGTCAGGGCGGTATCCCAGCCTTATCATCGTGCGTTTCATGCTCTCTATCATTACCGAAGTCCATTCCTCACACTTCTTCCTAAAGAGAGCCCTGTCCTCTCTGGGGATCTTCCACTTGTACTGGACCTTCAACTCGGTGGGGAGCCCTTGGCAGTCCCATCCTTGGGGCAAAATTACATCGTAGCCCCTCATCCTCTTGTACCTCGCGATCGTGTCGTTTATGACGTTCCAGTAGGCGTGTCCCATGTGGAGCTCCCCCGAGGTGAATGGCGGTGGGGTATCTATCGTGAAGACAGGTCTCCCATCGTTCTTGAACTTGTAGATCTGATAGAATTCCTCGGTCAGCCAAGCCCTCTGCCATTTCTCCTCGACCGATCGGGGCGAGTAGACCTTCTCCATCTTCCTCGACTCTGTTTCTGCCTCTGCCTTTGACAAAGTTCCCTCCTCCAGATCGCCAAACGATATTGATATCTACTCTCTGATAGCCTTCCCTAAAAAATTATTCAGAAGCATTGATGAAATCTTTACTTAAAGGAGGAAGCGGTCGATCCAAGGCTGCTGGTCTGTTTTCAGAAGGGGCGGTGGGTTATTGTTTCCTCTCAGGCGCGCCTCTGCTATCTATGGCTCTAAGCGCCTCTACCGCAAACTCCCCGTCGATCCTGTCTATTTCGTCCTCGAGAGTCTTTGGACCCCCCTCCTTAAGCTCCAATAGGAACTCCTCTATTGGCTTGTTCCGCCTCCTCTCTATTTCCCTGATCTTTGCGAAGAAGAATCCCTTCGAGAACCCATCGGTCTCCTCGTAGCAAAGGGGCGGTTCAACATCGACTACCTTGCAGAGCTCGATCAGCCTTATGCAGATCTCAGCGTTCCTCTCCTGTGGGCACTTTGCTTCACACTGTGCCTTAGCGTATCTTATGAGTCCCTCAAGCTCCTTAGTGCCGATCTCCATCACTAACACCCATTATTTGGCCTCTGCTGTCTTTTTTTCTGCATCGCTTTCGCTCTGCGAACTCGGCAAAATCATCATTGGCCGTGTTTATCTATTCGAGCTTAAAGATAAGCTTTATAGTAGCTTTGATAGTCTACTCTTTGAGGTGGTTATGATGGGAGGGCGACAAAGAACTACTATACTCAGCCAAGTAAAGGAAGAGAAGGGCAAGGAAAGGGAAAAGAAGTCGCAGTGATCTCCCCGATTGGGTACTACGCCGGATTCCTTTCCATCCACCCGACTTTTAGGGGATGTTTAAATGAAGAGGAACTGCAAGTTGACCGTCTTCTTTCCCTCCTCGATCCTCTCGGATGTACCGAGTCTAGCCGAGAAGTCCTTCAAAATAGGACAGATCGCCCGCGCGGCGTCCATCTTCCGCGTCGAGGGGGTTACTGTATATCCAGACGGTCCGAACTGGAGGCGCGACGCCAAGCTAGTTTATGAGCTCCTCTCGTATGCCGAGACCCCCCAGTACCTTAGGAAGCGGCTCTTTCCGATCTCCCCGTGGCTCCGCTACGCAGGTCTAATACCTCCCCTACGGACCCCTCACCATCCACTCGGAAATGAGGACGTCCGTTACAGGGAGGGGCTTGTGATCGAGTCCGGAGCCAACGGATCCGTGGTGGACATAGGGCTGAAGCATCCAGTGCGCCTCGGCGGGCGCCTACCAAGGAATGCCAGGGTGACGATGTGCCTCACGGAAGCGGGGTGGATACCCGTCCGGAAAGAATCCGTGCCCATGTACTGGGGGTACGTGCCTGCCATCGACGAGAGGCCACTACACAAGATATTGGCTGATCGCCCAGGCGACTTGGTCATAGCCACTTCGAGGAAGGGGAAACCGTTACACGCCGTGGCAGGCGAGCTATCAGACGCCCTCAAGCGGTCTGGAAGCGTCGCCATATTTTTCGGATCCCCGAAGGAGGGACTACACGAGATCCTGCACAGTGAAGGTAAGTCCCTTGATGGGCTCGCCGATATGGTGGTCAACATCGCGCCGAACCAAGGCAGCGCGACAATCCGTACTGAAGAGGCAATAACGATAACTCTGGCAATAATGGACTTTGTTGAGGGGATCCCTTTGGATCCTTCGCTTCTGGTTCCCTCTGGAGAGCCAACTGAATCCAAGAGGAGTAACACGCGAGACGGATAGAA
>JASFYL010000036.1 GCA_030055575.1 Thermoproteota archaeon
CCCCTATCCCCATAATCGTGTTCTGGGCAAATGGGTAGGCTTTTGTCATTGCCTCCCGCTTTTCTTTAACATCCCTCTCGGAGTGGGAAGGGCGAGCTGTCCTCACATGATATGTCGCCTCGGGCAACTCTGCAGCCAGACTTGCGCCCCCAACTGTTCTGACATCGTGTCGCCATAGAGTTGGGAGTAGCACCGAGTAAGCGGCTGCGGCGTGGGCACCTGCAACTCTGCTGATCTCTCCCGCCACAGAAAGGCTTAGCACAACGGTCGTCTGCTTAGATCGGGCTGACCGTGCAGCCCTGCTTTTTCCGGCGATTTCTGCACTCGTTTTGTACCCTTCCATTGGAGATGTCGATGTTCCCCCGCGCAGATTAGGCATAATTGTCCTTGCCATCCCTGCCCTCGCTGACACAATCGTCATTATTGCTTCCTGAATCCTTAAGAAAGGAAGCCTGAGCGACTTTAGCACTTTGGTCAGTATCCTTAAAGCCAAATGAGAAGCCAAGAATCCCGTCGCAAGTTGTGCCCCTCTGGTCTCCGTAGTCACCGATCCTTCGCAACACTGCTTGAGCCTCTCCACCAGAAATTCCCAGATTGTGCTCATGATCTCCTATCCCGTAGTCTATTTAGAGTCCTTCAGTCCTCGACCACCTCGATACGGGTGATGCCCTCAGCTGCGAGCCTAGCTGCCTCCACGACCTTCTGCCTATGCACCATTGCTGAAGCCAAGAAGAGTATCTGGTCTCTGGTCAGATCGCCTGGTTTCTCAGCCAGCTTGTACCCGCAGTCGAGGCAGAGGAAGGCGAGCTCTAGCCCCTCTGGGCTACGAACGAACTCCTCCATCATCTTTTTTTTTAGCGGTATCCGCGCCGACGACACCGCTCATCTCAAGGACCTTCATGGCTATGTACTCCGGCACCCCAAACTTCATCGAGGCGACCTCCTCGACCGTCAGCTTGGGATCGACCATCCCCATGGAGACCACGAGCCTGAGCGCCTCAAAGTTCTTCGATAGGTCCACCTTTGAGAAATCCGGGGTCCCGTCCTCTTTAAGGGATATGGTGCCGACCACCCCGAACACCTTTGTGAGCTCCCCGTCTGTGAGGGGGCGTATCTCCACATCTGCTCCGTACTCCTTGATGTGCAACGTGGCCCGCGCCTCCGCCCCCTCGAGTATGGTCTGCTTCGTCAGGCGTGGTGGTACCAATCCCTATCACTCCTCCCTCAGCCTAGTCGCAGTCCATGTGTAGTCCGTGACACCAACTCCGTTGGCGTCCATCGCGAAGCTCTTGCCCTCAAGGTAGCAGTCGTCAAAGATCAGCTTCTTTACCGTAGTCCCCCATTTCTTGAGCTCCACGACGAGCTGGAACGAGTTCTTCTCGGTGACGCTGCTCAGCAGCTTCTTGTCGAAATCTGGGTAGGTGGACCTGACCCGCATCGCTCCAGAGATGAACATCGGGCCGTAGTCGACGCCTATCCTCTCGTCGATCCCGATGTGGTGTATGTTCTGGCGGTTCCTGACTATCTTGTACTCGATCGACATCAAACCGGGAATCGTCTTGCCGTCTACGGTGATGTTGCTCACATTCGCAGATATTATGGATTCTGACACGCGCTTTCACCACCCTCATGCCTGTACTGTTATCGTGGCATAGATGTAGTCCATAGCCCTCACTGGTCTCACAGCGATGTCGACCCTCACTACGCCCTGAGCAAAGTCCATCTGCGAGGAGTAGACGTCCACTAGGAAAGCCGGCTCCTTTCCGTCGGTGCTAGGCACAATCGCGTTCTCCCTCTCCATCTGTATCAGGAACTCTGTGATCTTCTCCTTTAGGGCCGCCCTCCCCTGCGCAGTGTTAAGCGTGCCTATGAAGTTCTCGGATATGTTCTTGGTTCCCCTAACGGCGTGATCTGCTATCCTTATGACGCTGATCTGCTCTTTGCTGGTCGTTATCGCCTTCTCCACAATCAACCCCCTGCCCCGCCTTGCCTCGATAGGCAGCACGCCCGCCTTAAGCAGTTCCATCAGCTCGGAAGGAGTGTATCTCCTTTCTAGCTCGGCCACGCCTGTTATCGCCTTGAACGTCGGTGACTCGTAGTAGTTGAGCCTACTGATCAGCCCAGCCACAGCACCCGCAACGCCGTACGGCGCGACGAGAACGAACCTATCGCTCGCGAGCGCGCTAGTCCTCTTGGCAATCTCCTGAACGGTCTCCCCGGGACCGACTGTGCCTATCCCGATGCGGTTCTTAGCGTCTTTGCTCATGTTCATGCAGTGAGCGTCGACCAGCGCGTGGACCTTCGGGTCCCAGCAGTCTGCCACAAGTACTACGTCCACATCCTCCTCCATCTCTAGCATCTCGAGCGCCTTCTCGTAAGAGGCGAGGTCTGGCTTAGCAGTCACGCCTCCCTCGAACTGCCCTTCCATCTGCACTAGTGACTTTGTCGCTGCCTTACCCTTTTTTCCAAGATCCTTGGCCGTGGACAACTTTGAGCTCCTGTTTATCACATCTACCGCGTAGAGCTCGCTCGTCCGGTCCATGGTCAGGTTTTCGAAGGCTTCGAACCTCGCGCCGTCTGAAAGCTGTAATGAGAACGTGCCCTCCAGGACACCCGGAGATATTGAGTACCTTAGCTTATTCCCGTACTCCCCCACTTCCCTTGCTTCTAGCCTCAGCGCATCCTCCCCTTCGGAGTCCTTTATCACGGCATAGGCGTTTGTGGTACCTGTTGCTTCGATCCTCGTGGCGAATACCTCGAATACGCCGTTCAAGAAACAAACCCTTGCCTCCTTCGTGAGGCTGAATGAGAGATCAGAGCCGAACTTCTCTTGGTACTCCCTGTAGCTGGTGACCGGAACAGGGGTGAGCGCCGGTCCCTTCTCAGCTGTGCCGATGATACCTACGACGCCGGACGGGTGGAGTTGCTGGGGCACTATTTCCTTAACTACTTGAACTTCAACACCTGGTAGAATTCTGACCAAAATTACCCCCGATTAAATTTTGTTTTGAATGTATTTAAGTGTATTCAAAGAGAGAAATTCCCTTGTTAGTTATACTTTAAAACTTCTCGCCTTCCACGCAAAGCCTTTATATTGTATACCCTCTGATCCTTACTCATGGGAAAGAGGAAGAGCTGGACCGAGAAATTGAACGATGTGGGGGACCTCCCGAAGGTCGTGAAGATCGAGGGGAAGATGACGCGCAGGTGGGGGGAGGGCACAGTTGTCATACCTTCGCCAAGGGAGGTCTATGATCTAATGAGGTCAGTGCCGGAGGGTAAGCTAACTACCATAAACGAGATCAGGTCAGCGCTCGCTCGCAGGCACGCCGCAACGATCTGCTGCCCGATCACGGCGGGCATATTCGCCTGGGTCTCGGCGAACGCATCTGAGGAGGAGAGGGCTGCTGGAGGGGAGGGTATACCCTACTGGCGGACGCTCAAGTCTGGCGGGGTCGTGAATGAGAAGTATCCAGGCGGAGTCGAAATACAGAAGGCTCTGCTCGAGAAAGAGGGGCACAGGCTGGTGAGAAAGGGCACAAAGAATGTTAGCCACCGGGTTCTTGACCTCGAAAAGAGCTTGTATGCTCCATAGAGGAGCATGGCAAAGACGGGATCCGACCCATTCCGATTCCTTTCAATGATGCAGCACTTCGGCCGCGGGAATCTTTCCTCGTTCTGGGCGTGGGTATCGAATGTACGTCATATTGATTTCGTTTCGAACCGCCCTGAAGTGCGGTCTAGGGTTGCGGCATCCGGCAATGGCTTTCAGGTAACCCATCGCCTTTAATTGTAAGAGTCGACACTTCTTCGCAAGTACGGGCGCATGCAGGTCGAAAAGCTTTTTATGATTTACGAGTAATCTATAATGAAACGAAAGTTTTTTTCCAAACATTTTGAGCCACATTTGGAGATTGATGACCATGAGATGGAACACGCACGGAATGAGGGTTACTGCTACATTCTTGGCGCTCCTGTTCGCGGCAAACATCCCCTTGATAGCGGCAGCGCCCAGCGGTAACATTTACTTCCCGGAGGGTGCGGTGAGCAGCGCAGACAATGTCCTGACCTTGGGAGGCACCGCTAACGTAACAGTATCCTTCAAGAATACTGCTGGATCCGATGTAACTGATGTCGCCTCCACAATCCAGTACGTGACACTGGCTGCGGCGGTTGTGAACCCCACGAGGACGCAGTTGATGCTCAACGCAACTTGGGAGATATACGCCCCGAGTTCGAGCGTTCCCAGGGCCACAGGCACTTTAATCGGGACTCTTGACACCTCGGCAATATTCGCTCCTTATTCTAACACCAGTTCGATCTACCTATACACCTGGTCCTTGGGACCACCGAACAGCACCCTGACCGCATACACGGACAGCAGCCAATTCAATGATGGACTCAGAGTTCTGCGCCCCTCTGAAATCCTTAACCTAACCGTCACAGAGGTATGCCAGAATGTCGTGGGGGACTGCAGGATCTGGTTCTTCTTCTTGGCAACCGAGTTCGAGCCTGCCACTTGGCCGACCGCTCTCTCTCAGATCCCTGAAGCTCAAAGGGTCAACCTCTATTACTCAAAGGCGCCTGGATCTACCACAGTGTACTGGTTCCCGTTGCATAACAGCTACGATCCCTATGACCCAGACATAAAAACCGGTCATGCCTTCGGGCAACACTCTTGGTCCCGGAATCCCACTGAAAATGCCTATGCAAAGTCAAACAAGCTGGTGCACCAGAAGCCTTCTGAGGACCCTGTCCAAGAGACTTACTCATTCCACATATGCGGCATAAAGTTCAGTGACCTGAACCTAAACGGCATCTATGAGCCTGCCCCAGACGAACAATCCGACATAGTCCCAGAGCCCGGCATCGACGGGTTGAATGTCACACTTCTAGGAGCGGACGGCATTACGCCCGCGGAAATCTACTATGCAGGGGACTTCGAGTATCCCAGCAACGAAGCCAACCCTATGGCGACAGGGGAGAACCTGTTGCCAGGAAGCTACTGCTTCAACCTAAAGAATGTCTCTACGACCGGCGGTGATTACAATAACGGCACTTATGTCTTCTACGTCAGACTAGATGAGCCTCTAATCTATGTCAACACCACGCCCACCTTGATCGGTCCAATAGTTCTCATAGCGAGCGCAGGCGGACCGAGAGAGAGCCTCAATAACCACTTCGGCAATGCCCCGCCTACTGAGCCCCCACCTGAGCCTGAGCCGGAGGAAGAGCGTGTGCCCGCAGTAGGAGGTGAGCTTCTGGCAGTCGACCTACAGTCAATCTTAGCAGATGCTCTTCTATGGAACATCGTGTTCTTGGGGGCTGTCGTGGCTGCTTCTATGACTCTGACTGCAATTATAAGGAAAAGATAGACTCAATCCCATCCTTTTTTTCTCTTTCTCCTTATATTATGCCGCCGTCTGCTATTTTCAAAAAGAAAGAAAGATAGGAGGTGCCTCAACTGTTTTCAAAAATGCTTATTCTTGCAATAACCACTCTGATTTCCGAACGCTGAATTTTGCTTCCATCTAACACCCGCCACGGTATGCTGATAGAAGTGACACATCGTAGTAAAAAACCAAGTGAAAGTAAATGGATGATGACTGCTGGACACACTCCTTAGGGCATGACGCATACTTGGCACTTTCTCACAGGGAGCATGTATCAATCACGCAGTGCACTGATTCTTGTTTAAGGTGTCCATAGGGTAATTGATTTGTTGCGGCTGTCCTGAAATGATCGATATGTGCATAAATATCTGATGTTCAGATAAGAGTGAACGGGCGAGTTGCTTTGGTTCTAAACCCGTGGCTGCTCTTGGGTCCCCTTGGCATGATGGTTGTGGGTATCCTCGCAGTCGTGCTGTGGAAAAGTAGGTACAAGATATCCTTGAAGTTCTTCATATTTGGGGGGGTCTTATGGGTCGCAGCTATAATCCCAAAAATCATTATGGACGGCACTGTCACTCCCCCTTTTTATCTATGGTGCGTATCCAGATTCGGCGTCTTCTGGGGGGTGGTGCTTCTGGGCGCATATGTCGGTCTAAGGACGGGCTTCTTTGAATGCGGGTCTGCCTATCTGGGCTTTGCTTGGCTGCTCAGGAGGAGGGTCCCCCAATCAGGCGGAACTGTTGTTTCTAGATCCGTCTCGTACATGGAGGCTGTAGCTATAGGCGTTGGTTTTGGCGCTTTTGAGGCTATACTTCTCGCTTTGCCTTCTTTGGCGCAGATGGCATACATATTCCTCGACCCGTCTCTCCTCTCTCTGCTGCCTCCCGACCAAGCCCTTCTCCTAGAGGAGCAGCTGGGTCAACCCACTTGGGTCGCATTAGCAGCGGTCTGGGAGAGGGTATTCGCCATCCTAGCGCATATCTTCGCTACAGTGCTCGTTTATCTTGCGGTTGCCCACAGGCGCCCCATACTCCTTGGTGGCGCAGCTGCCTACAAGTCCTTACTCGACGCCCCTATCCCGATATTCCAGACAATGCTCGCAAGTTCACCCTATTACATCGTGATTACCGAGGCGTTCGTTGGGATTATGGGTCTTATCGGTCTCCTTGGGATGCTGAACATGGGCAAGATAACCTCAAAGGGCGGAAATGTTATTAGAAATAAGCAGTAAGATGAAGAGGGTTTACTTCACATGAAGGCTTCTCACATCATAATCATCATGATCTTTGCGTTGGCTTTCGTCGGGGGCGCCGCATACTGGCTCTCACTGCCGCAGCCTGTGGACGAGGTCTCCCTCAGGGTATACTCTGATCCAATGACAGAAAACCTCCTACTCGCGATCGAAAGTGGGGTTTACTCCGATTTTTCGAGGGACTTCGACGATGCAATGAAGAACGCTCTAAACCAGACAGGCTTCCAGCAGCTTAGGTTAGAATTCGATTCCAAGATAGGGGATTACATTAATGGCTCCAAAACGTTCATCAAGGGGGAACGCATTAGGGAGTACATAATCGCCTACTACAAAGCGAACTACACAAACGAGCCAGCTGGCGTTACAGTGAAGGTAGTTTTCACCTCGGGGAACGGTCCGGCGAAGATTACTGGGCTGTGGTTCAGCTCCCCGAAGCTGGCATCCTGATCAGCACAGCGGACGCACAGTGGGCTTATATTCTAGGTAGGCGTCACTTAATTAGGTGTTTTTGTTGCCTGGATCTTCAAGAAAGATTGCAATATTCGCATTCAACGGTGAGCTTCCCTGCTTTGCCCACGCGCTCCTCAATGCGATGGACATGAAGTCAAAGGGATATGATGTCAAGCTTGTCATCGAGGGATGCGCCACGGCGTTGCTGCCAGAGCTTGCAGATCCGAAGAAGCCCTTCTCGAACCTCTTCGCGAAAGTGAAGGAGGCCGGTCTCATCGACTGCGTATGCAGAGCTTGTGCGGTACAGTCCGGTGGGATAAAGTCTGCCGAGGAGCAGCGCCTGCCCCTGTGTGACGAGATGAGTGGACATCCAAGCATGGCAAAGTACATGGATATGGGCTACACGATAATCGTGATCTAACAGCCTTTCAAACAAATATTCCCCTTTTCTCCTGACCATCCTCTTTTTCCTCCTTTTCTCCGGTTATGGCACGATCGCCCCCCAGGCTGTGACGAAGTAGCCGCCCTCGCAGCTGGCCACCCACCTCCCGAAGGGCGCCCAGCTCACCTTGTAGTCGCAGATTAGGGTGTATTCCATGCTCCCGTCAGGCATTAAGACCCAGCCCATCGTGCCGTCCTTCTCAGCCTTCTCCCTAAGCACTCTGTCGTGAAGCTCATGGTCGTCGAGCCAAGGGGACCAGGCAAGCAGACCCGCTGCCAGCATCAAAATGGCTGCCACGGCTAAGATCCTTGCGCCCACAAGAAATATGCTGACTGAGTCCTATTAATGCCTGCTTGTAATGTGAAACAATAATTAAGGGTCGTCTCAACTAAGTAATTGGATAGGAGAAAGATTCTCGGGAGGCGTATATGAATGCCATCTAAACTTGAGGTCACGCTTGCCCTCTCAGACGAGATCCTGATCATTGCCCTCGCGGCAGCCGCAATAATCTTTCTCCTTTCCACGCTTGGAGTGCTCGATCTGGTCTCTGAATTCATAATCGGCGCATTCTTCGTAGCCTTCTTCGGAATCGTATTGATCAAGGTTTGGCAGGCGCAGGTGAGGAAGCCTGCGGTTGGGGCTGAGGCGCTGGTGGGAAGGCGCGGGATCGTTTCCTCGGATCTCGAGCCGGAAGGGACGGTATTTGTCGATGGCGCCTACTGGACCGCAAGGGCCCCATATCCGATCCCTAAGGGCGAGGAGGTGGAGATCGTGGGACACGAAGGCCTCGTGCTTGATGTGAGGCAGAAGGGCGATAAGGGATCGGGACAATAAAAAGATCACCACAAATGCCTTTCCCTGGGCAATTGTTTTTGCTATGTGTGAAGCGTGCCCAGCCCATTCTGCTCCTACTTCAAAAAGTATGATTTCTTGGTCGAGAAGGCTACCGTGATCTATCATGCGGAGTCAGATAGTCCGTAAAGGAAAACCGATATATTATATGTGCGAAAACACCGGCTAAGTTGTCTACTTCTCTACCAAAGTGTACCTGACCAAAGTCGGCGTAAAGACGAGGTTCACATTCAAGTAGAGTGATTACTATCGTGCTCTGGTACTGCAAACAAGTGACTGAAGAGGACTTGATAAGCCATAAGCAACGGTGCAAAACCTTGAAAGTGGTGATAGTGGCTACCGGCATTGGCGGGGGTCTCTGCAGACTCGAAAACCTAGGGGATGTGCTGCAGTCGGAATTATTTATTTATAAAATGAGCAATGGAGAAAAAGGGGCCGGAAAACAGTTTAGTTTCAGGAAAATGATATAATTTCAATGTGTCAGAACCGCCAGTAGTCCCTGTCCTCGTCGTATGTCGGTCTCTCCATCAGCTCCAGCGGATATGGTTCCAGGAAGCTCTGCCTGAGCAGATAATCTATCCCGAACCTTATCGCGTAGGACCTTACCAGATTTAGGCTCACGATGAGCGGCGTGATCCCCTTCCTGTAGTTCTCCACCGCTTCAGCGAAGAATTTCTTCTCCTCCACGTTCAGACTTTGTGAAAAGTAGCCGTACATGTGACTCAAGACATTCACGACGCTGCCCCTCTTGGGGGGGCGATAAAGCGCATTCTCAAGCGTCTCACGGTAGAGCAGGAAAGACTTCTCTATGCCTGCCGCGTTCTGGTTCGCCACCAACTTCCCTAGCTCTCTCATCGCACCTTGGCTGTATGCCATAAGCAGGAACTTGTTCTCGGAGTGGAACTTCACAAGTTCAGCAGCATTGCTGGTCTCGTTTGCCTTCCTGAAACCCGCAAGTGCAAATAGCTTCGTAAGGAAGTGTTCCCTGATCAACGGGTTTGATAGCCTCTCCTCGTCCTCGACTGCGAGGCGTGGGAACTTCTCAAGGACTGCGCTTCCGAAGAATCCCCTCCCTTTTTCCTTCACGTAAGGGCTGCCTATGCCTGCGTAGACTTTGACGTTCTTGAGCCCGCAAGAGGGCGAACTCCCCTTCAGGATAAAGCCGTCGACCTTTTCTAGGGATTCAAAGAACTTGTTACAGAACTCCTGCATCTTCTCCGTCAGGTCAGACCCTGTCGCCGGCTGGATGAGTCGTAATGACCCAGATCCTGGGTCATAAGCAACCCTTATCGGGTTCCTCGGCACCCCAAGCCCAATCTCAACCTCAGGGCAGACAGTCTTGAACTCAACGTACTTCTTCAAGAGTTCGACGAAATCGTTTGATATGACCTGGGCATTCCACCTGCAATGCTCGAACCCCAGACACTTACTAACGACCACTTTCGGAGTCGCGAATTCTCTAATCTATTGAGCCCCCATTATGGGTACTGATCGTTCGATAATATTATAGTTTCATCCTGAGGACTAAACGACTCCTGATGTTCAGTAGCCGCGCTCCGAGAAGAAGCATGAAACTTGGCTTTCCGTTTGACCAAAAAGCCGCCCCCGGATCAACCCTTAGGTACACATGTCCATAAAGGGGGCTGGTGGGATTAAGGCTTGTAGCGTTCCAAAACTCGGCGAGAAAAACCGACCCTCCATCCTACCCAGTTTGCCAGAAGGGAGCCATTCAGACATCCGGATGGAAAATCCCTCCAGGGGATACTTCGGGATACGGTGAAAGGTCTGGTGAAGGTTGGCTGAGCCAGGCATCTTTCATTTGCATAAGGATATATGCAGCCTTTGAGAATTAGCACTTGTGGTAGAAGAGCCCAAGTACGAAGTTCTCAAAAAAATTGGTGATGTAGAAATAAGGCGCTACCCTTCTTTGGTTGTAGCGACTGCTATGGCAGACGGTGAAGACCCGTTCTCTCTGCTTTTCGGCTACATCTCCGGAAAAAATCGGCAGCGCAGCAAAGTTCCCATGATTTCCCCCGTGATATCCGAAAAAATACCGATGACCTCCCCTGTGATATCCGATTCCTCGTCATTGTCTTTCATTCTACCTTCCGAGTACCGCCTTGATACCGCTCCGGAACCTATTGACGGCAACGTCAGGCTCTCCGAGATACCCGCGAGGGTGCTTGGAGTGATCAGGTTCTCTGGCAAGTGGTCCTCCAACAGGTTCAGGGAAAAATCTGGGGAACTCTTGGGAGCCCTGAAAGGCGCAGGGCTCAGGACGGTGGGGGAGCCATTCGCAATGCTCTACAACCCACCGTACGTCCCATGGTTCTTGCGCAGGAACGAAGTTGCTGTTGAGCTGGAGCCTCCAGCCCAAACTTGAATTTAGCTTTTGGCTGGATTCACTTCCTTGCCTTCCAAACTGTGGAGAAATCCCGGAATTCAGATCCTTGGGCTGTTTCCATAGCAGTTGTGGCTGACGATCTCTCCGATCTCCTTCTTCTTCCTCAGGACAGAGGTTATCGTCCCTGTAAGACTGAAGCCATCCTTCGGGTACCCAACCGCCAACATTGCGACGACCTCATACCTGTCGGGTATCTTGAGGATCTCCTTCACCTTTGCCTCGTCGAAGCTACCTACCCAGCAAGTCCCGAGCTCCTCCCCAGTCGCGGCTATGACCATCGTCTGCAGCGCTATAGCTGTGTCGACCTTGTACCACTTCGGCGAAGCCTCCCTGTCGCCGCACCCGACTATCACAAGGGGCGCCTCTTTGAGCATCCACCCAAACTTGCCGTGCGCCAGCCCCCTCCTTTTCTCGGGATCGGTGACCACGACGAAGTGCCAGGGCTGCTTGTTCATCGCTGAAGGGGACAGCCGCCCAGCCTCAAGTATCCTGTTGAGCTTCTCCTGCGGGACTGGGTCAGGCAGGTAGGACCTGACGGACCTCCTCCTCAAAATTGCCTCGAAGGCTTCCATAACCATCGATCAAAGTTTTCCAAAGCAAAAATAAAAGCTCTACGGGATTACAAACAAAAATCAATAATTTTGTGGTACTGAATCGGATTTTTATCCATGCGAAATCATGCACGTCCAAGAACTAAAGTCTACACCATTTTTGACTTTCTGGCATCACCTTGCAACAACTACTAGGACTCCCAGATTCACCAACGGAGAGTGAGGAGCGATTCCGCATCCTGGGGCAAGGATATCTGCCCCAGCATCGATCGCCTTCTTTCATTCTGCCTTTATCTGTTCGGGCGTCCCTGTCAGAAGCGTCTTGGCAGCAGATATGTTCCCCACCAGCGCAGGTCTTGATCCTACCGCTTCCTTCGCTGCAATAATGTCCACTTTCTCTTCTATACTCAACGCGTCAAATCCCGTTTCCGCCATATCCTTAATAATCTTCTGAACCCCTCCAAATATGTGTAGGACGCTAATGGCACCATTGATCCTGATTGCATGCGCAAGCTCTTTCAGTTTAGGCTTCGCAATACTAGCAAAGTCCTTTGGGCTCATCAGCTCTGGAGAGGCTGTCGGATCGCAGGGGACGATCACCTCAGCTCCTGCGTCGATCAACGCTCTTGCGTACTCTATGTTTGCTTTTGTACAGATGTCTACAACCTTCATTACCTCATCTCTCTGTCTTATTGTCCAGAGCATAAGTTGTTCGACGCCCACTAAATGCCCCGCCAAGGTGATCGACCCTTCCATCCCAACGACCTTTGGCAGGTTTGGAGATCTGCCCATAAGTTTGGTCGCCTTCAGAAGGGCGGGGATTCTGCCCTTTTTTAGAAAGTCGTCTGGAACTTCCGGGATCTTTTCAGGGATGCCCGACCACGGCAGGCTGCCTATCCACTGTCCCCATGTTTATCTTGCAACCCAGCCTCAGCCTGCACAGTTATGCAAAAAGGCAATCTGGATTCGATCATGAAATAATGAAGCTAACTTCGTTAAAATGTCTGGTGAAATATGGGTCTAACGATGAGGCATGGGTTTAGAAAAAATGCTGGTTTAGAAATAATTATGTGAGGCTCTCTTATGGTAGACTTGAAGAAGGCGACACAGTTAATCAAATGCCCTCGCTGTGGATTCGAGTTCAGTTTAATATATTCGCGTGCCTTTGCCTGCAGAGGTTGCTGCCATTCCGTTATAGGCTGTAAGAGTGTAAGGTGCCCAAAATGGGATTTTGAGTTTGAACTTTCAAGCACTAGTTTTTTCGAGGAGGAACATTCTTCAAAGACATTGTCAAAGAATATGTCGAGAGTCATTTCTGACTACTTCAAAGAGTTCGGAGAAAGTCCGAATGGATGAATATGTGCTTTTTTATTACTTTTTTACTATTATTTTTTACCAGATGCCGCCG
>JASFYL010000037.1 GCA_030055575.1 Thermoproteota archaeon
CAACGACACTCATCTTCTCACCAGAGACCTTGGAGTATGTCTCGAGCGCCTTCCTTAAAGTCCTCTTCCGCTGTGAGAAGAGGAACTTGAGCGCAGAGTCAAAATTAGTCCAATCAATTCGCTTTGAAGTTTGTCTCCTCTTGATGACCACTACCGTACTGCTGACCGTGGGCGGAGGGTAAAATGAGTCCGGTGGAAAGTCTGCTACACGCCTCACGTCTGCCAAGAGCGATACAGCCACGCTGATCCTGGAGTACTGCGGCGTGGCCGGAAGGGCAACCAGTCGATCTGCAACCTCCTTCTGGTAAGAAAGCGCTCCGAAGTTGAACTTGTCATTAAAGAGGAGTTTGAATGTGATAGGGGTGGATATTGAATATGGTAGGTTTGATACCACCCTATCGAAGTCTGGCAGTTCGAGCTCCAAAATGTCTCCCTTTATGACCTCGACATTTGAACCAGCAAACTTCTTCCTCAAGTAATCTGCTGAAGCCCGATCGGTCTCCACGGCTATGACCTTCTTAGCTCTAGTAGAGAGAAGGCTTGTCAGCGTGCCGGTTCCGGATCCGATCTCGAGGACCTCCTCTCTCCCGGAAAGCTCTGCCGAATCCACGAGGCAGCGTATAAGCACCGGATCGACGGCGTAATTCTGGCCCTTCCTTTTGCTGGGTCTTATCCCTGCCTCCTTAATCGCCTTCTTCGTGACTTTAAGAAGCTCCCTGTCTATCACTATCAGAACTCCTTCTTGACCGGGGGCTTTGTGAAGAGGTAGTACTTGTCCTCGTTCATTATCTCCTGCATGATCCTCTTCACCACGATCTTCTTCGGATCCGGGAGACGGGTCCTGCTTTGTATATCCTCAAAACTAGTGAATGCCCCTTTCTTCCTCTCTTCCAAGATCTGCCACATCCCCTTCTTTCCTATGCCTGGGAGAAGCTCCAGAGAGTGCATCCTAGTCGTGACTGGTCCGGCATTGTTGAAGAAAGAGACGTACCTGTCCGCGTTCTTGCTCACAAGCTCCTCGACTACGCTCGGCAGCTCGTCCTTTGCATTCTGAGTCAGCTCCTCGTAGTCTATCCTCCTCTTGACATGGTCTATCTTCTCCCTGCCCCACTTCCCGATTGCTATGACTTCCCTGTGCTGAAATGTGACTCCTGGCAGTGGGATCAGCTCCAGCAGTGTAAAGAACTCGGTTCCAACTGCCTGAACAAGGGGCTCCCTTCTGTACAACGGTCTCGTGTCCCTTGGATGCCCATAGGGAAGGTGCTCCAATACGACTGCAAAGTCCTCAAACTTTTTTGGCTGATCCCTCTGCCCACTCATCACTCTCACCAGTTCCTGCTGCACCTTATGTTTTAAGGTTCAAGATATTAAAAATGCTTTTTACCTAAATGTGTTAATAATGCTCAGGAGCTTCTCTAGTTCTGAGGGAAGAACAGGTCTTGACTCTGCGGAAAAGATCGTCCGGAGTTCCTCTATACTCGTGGGCATTATATTCACGATCTGGGTTGCCAGAAATGCAGATACGCCCTCCTCCTTAAGCCTTGCAAGCAAAGCATCTGCCTTTTCCTGTTCGATCTTCGAGAACTTAGAAACATAGTCGTAAGTCAACTTCTGCAAGTGGCTAAGCTCTCCTTCTGCCTGCCGCCGCTCCAGCAGCGCCTTGACCTTGGGGAGGGTGATCTCCTCCTCCTTGACTATCTCCCTGGGCATCTATTGCCCCTCTATAGGCTTTATGTGCTCTGGTCTAGCAATTATCGTCTTCTCGAAACCACCCATGTGAACCCTGATAACGTAGGACCTGCCCCTCCTCTCGAGTACTGTGCCTGTCCTGCCGTGGTATCTCCTATGCGGCATACCCTTGACTACCGAGGGGTCAATTTTGATTACTACCTTTCCCCCCACTGCATACTCCCTGAGTATCCTATTGATGGGAGATAAGCCGCGCTCTCTGGGATCCTTCTTTAACAAGGTCCTGGTTCTATTCCTGTAACCTACCGAATGCCTCATCCTTACACTCCCTCATTCACCGCAATCACATCCAGCTCGGTGCACCTCGCCCCGCAGCCAAGCTTCTCCGATACGCTCGGGACCGTTCTCCCTCCGTCGCCTGAGATGAGCTCCTTGACATATAGCCCACCTTGGCATCTGACGATTAGCTCGAGATGCCTCTGATCGATCTTTGTGACTCTCATCTCATGCACCTTCTTTAGCCTTAGCCTGTCCGCCCGGCGATGCAGCACTCTGTTCGGGGTTAATTGATTTATTACGCATCCATTAAAGCTTTTCTCTAATGACTGGAGCTCCTCCTCGCTCTTCTCACAGTCGAGTTCTACCACTGCCCTGTACGTCTTCTCAGCTACCTTTGCCCCCTCCTTAAGCTTTCTCACAGTCTTCCTGTCCGAGATCCTAAGACTAGTGACTTCTACTTTCCCCTCACCCGTTCTGTTGATCTCATTCTCCAAAGCAGCCAAGTCCGGCTCCCTGAACTTCGGCTCTTTGACCTCGACGACAAACGGTCTGCCGTTCCCTCCCATTATAGCGTCTACATCCTCCCTGCCCGCTCCGTGGAACTTTGTGCACTTCCCTCCAATAAGCCTAAGGATAGGGGCTGTGACTATCTCCTCAACAGATGTAGGGTAGATCTTTCCAGTCCAGTGACATATCTCGCAGCCCTTTCCCCTGCAATGGACACAGTCCCACTTGGACTGGGGTATCCCTCTTGCGAGCTTCCTGTATCTGCCGAATATGAAGAGGGGCATAGGCTTCACCTCGATACCAGGTCCTGGGAATTCCACGGTAACGACTACGTCCGGCTTTGAAAACTCTACTGCCTTACCAGTAATCTTCGAGACCTGCTTACCAATCTCTCTGCTGACCTCCATCTTCAAAGACTCGCCGAACTCGACCCCAAACTCGGACTTGACGGCATCCTCCCGCTCGGCAAGCTCTCCCGAGACTCGAACGCCGATAAGGAAGCTCCTGTAGTCGTAACCCTCCAGAGACTTGACAACGGTCTCCGCATACTCCCCAAGCCTCTCCATCAGGCCGCCGCAGATGTAGCACCCCCCCTTTCCTGTCCTGGAGAGCAGGTTTGCCGCTGGGGGATAGCCTACATTCTCGCCCAACACCTTAAGGGTTTCTGCCCCGCTGGGAGACCCTTTTTTCAACTCCAGGTGGGCCAACATGGTGAGAACGAGCTTGAGCGAGGCTCCCCTCTCCTTATTTGTCACCCCTCTAGCAAGCCCGCCAAATTGCCTCCCGAGGCAACTATCGCAGAGAGGGTACTTCTCCAGCAGAGACCTGACCTTTTCGAGAATCACGGACAACACCTGCCAACTAACCCGATCCCACCCAACGACAATGCAATATAAATAAATGTTATTTCATTGGCGCGACGGCTGCGCCGTCCTGTCTACAAGGTTGTTTATGAGAACCGCAGCTTGGTCTGGCGTCACTGGTCTCGACCCGACACGGATCGCGTCGAAACCATCCTTCCTTAACCCATCCTCGCACATTCCATCCCTCTGGGAGATGGCGAGTACCACCAAGAAATCGCCTGACAAGCCGTAGGTACATCCCGGTCCCTTGTAGTAATACTTCTTGTCGTGTTTCTCGGTGATTTCAATGATCGAGGACTCTCTTGCTGTGACCCCAGGCAGCACTCTGGAGAACCCTTTATCTTCTACCCTCCTCAGCCCTGCTATGAGAATCCCGGATAGCGACTGCTCGTCTGGTCTTACGTTTCGCATGCTCCACCCCTCGAAGCTCACTAATCTGGCATCGTCGAACAGTATCGATGCCCTAACATCCTTTCTCGTGCCGTGGGAGAGTAGCAACGCCCCCACTATGAACCTGGTCAACATGCCGCATCGGGCTCGGAGATCCGACGAGCTGGCTAGTAGTAGAAAATCCCGCAAGTCTATGCCCCTGTTACTTCGGGATTATCCCGCCCTTCATCCCGGGGAGCCTTTTCTGTTTCGTGACCATTTGTTTTATGAATTTCTTGCTCATCTTGTAGTGGTCAAGGAGCTCCCTGATCTCCTTTGGCGTCGTACCAGATCCCCTCGCTATCCTCCTTATCCTTGAACCGTCGATAAGATGTGGCTCTTCGAGCTCCTCCTCAGTCATCGATTGCATTATCACCATCCACCTCTTCATCCTCTCCTCGGATAGATCCATCGCCTCCTTAGGGAGGCTCAGTCCCATACCAGGGATCGACTGAAGTATTTTGCTGAATGGCCCCATCTTCCTAAGTGCTTGCATCTGACTGTAGAGATCCTTTAAAGTGAACCTGCCAGAGGCTATCGCGCTCAGATCCTTAGGCATGGAGGACGCTCTCTGTACCTCCTTTACCTTCTCCACGAGGGCTTCTATGTCTCCCATTCCAAGGAGCCTACCAACGAACCTGGCTGGGTTAAATACTTCCACCTCCTCGACACCCTCGCCGGTTCCTATGAATCTGATCGGAGCACCGGTAGCGGCTACCGCAGATAGTGCCCCCCCACCGCGGGCTGAACCGTCAAGCTTGGTCAGGAATATTGTCCCTATCTTGGTGGCTCGATTGAACGCCTCGGCCTGTTGCATCGCCTGCTGGCCTATGGTACCGTCAAGCACCAGTATTATCTCATCCGGTGATATGGCATCTGCGATCTCTTTCATCTCGTCAATAAGATCCCCCTCGTCCTTGTGCCTTCCAGCAGTGTCCACGAGTATTAGTTCAACTCCCTTCTCCTTCATCTTCTGGACGCCGTTCTTGGCGATTTCCACCGCGCTCGGGTTCCCCTTCTCACCGTAGAACTCTGCCCCAGACTTCTGAGCCAGCTGGAGGAGCTGATCGTATGCCCCTGCCCGGAAATTGTCGGCGCAGACCACCCCCACCGAAAGCCCCTGTTTTTTGTGATACCAAGTAAGTTTTGACGCAGTCGTTGTCTTTCCAGACCCTTGTATCCCAACGAGGAGGACGACGGTGGACTTGCCCTTAGGATACTTTATTGGTTGGGGTTTCTCACCTCCTAGCAGGGAGGTAAGCTCATCGTAAACCACCTTTACGGCAAGTTCTCTCCGAGAGATCCCGGGGGGGAGTTCCTCCTCAAGTATCCTTTTCTCAATCTTCTGTGATAGTTCGAAAACGAGTTTTACATTCACATCGGATTGTATCAGTGCCCTCTGGATGTCCCTGACGAGTTCCTTGACCACCTTCTCGTCTACCACGGGCGCCCTAAGAACCTTCTTTATTGCATTGCCGAGGGAGCTGCTAAGGCTTTCCAATACCATAAGTCCACCCTGATAAGATGGGTGCGTTTGACCTAAAACCCTTTGGGGAAGAAAAGAAGAAGTTTCATGTAGAAGGCTACTTTACCCTCATTATGTGCTTCTCATTCAGGATGTCCCAGTACTCCACCTCGACCCCCGAGGAGATCTTGGACATGAGCTCTTCGTCCTTGGGCTTCTTCACCTCGAAGGTCTCATAGCTCTCAAGATCCATCAGTTGGATCGAGTCGGGTGTTACCGAGATCACTTGGGCCGACCTCTTCTCCACTATAGGGACATCCACCCTCTGGTCCGCAGGCGCAACGATGTTCCTCTTAATCCCATCAAATATTCCTACCGCGACAACTCTGCCTTTCGCCGAGCCGTGCTTTCCAGTCTTCGATTTCTCCATCGAGACCACTCTGCACGGAACTCCGTCAATGACCACAAAGCTGCCCTCCTTCAACGAGCCAATCTCAACAGGTTTCGTCGACATCCAAATCTACCGTCCACTTGTTGTTGAGTAAATTGAATAAGTAAATAAATCTTATCGCGATAGGGAGGTCTGCCGGATGAAGGCGACGGCAAACCAGAGGGGTATGCTGGAGTGTCTGTGATGCTGCTTACCAGCGGTGATTTGACGGTCTTGCATCGAACCAGATAACTGCCATTCTGTTTTTAAAACTCCATCGCGCGAACTTGTCAGAACTAACTCCTCTTTTCCCTTGCTTTTCTATACTGCATAAAAGCGACCAGAACCTAGCGATGCACCTCGTAGACATCTACCGACTTTTCGTAGGCTGGTCCCCGGACCATCTCTGAAGGGGTTATTGCTCTTTGCATACAGGTGCGGACGCAGATGTGGCAGTATATGCACCTGAAAGGCTGATATTCTATCCTTCCGGAATCCTGGTAGATCTTTATCGAAGAGGAGGGGCAGACTCTCTCGCAGTCTTGGCAGAGGTCACACCTGTCCATGTTAAAGCTTATGCCCCCGCGCGTGCCCCGTGCAGGCTCAGGCTTGACAAATGGGTACCTCACCGTGGCTGGTCTGGACAGGAGGCTTCTCAGAACTCTCTTTATCATCCTCGGCATCTTGATCAGCGCTCCGTGCAGGATATGCATGGGTCGACGGACATCACGATTGGTGCTATGTCCGACACATCGTATCCCACAAGTATATCGACAAGCGCTGGGATGTTCGCCAATGTGGGGGTCCTTATCCTGCAGCGCCGCAGCCTTTTGGTGCCGTTCCCCATCACGTTGTAGAAGAGCTCTCCGCGGGGCTGCTCGATCCTAACGACCGTGGCGCCGTTGGGGAAACGCCTGTTCTTGTTCATAACAGGTCCTTCTGGCATCTTCTCAAGGCATTCCTTTATGAGTCTGATTGACTGGAAGACCTCTTCCAATCTGACGAGCAGTCGCGCATGAACGTCCCCCTCGTCGTGCACCACCGGCTCGAAGTCGAGGTTTGAATACGCCTCGTAGCCCAGCCTCCTCATGTCCTGCGGAATTCCGCTTCCCCTCGCTGTCGGACCGACCGCCCCCAGCAGCATGGCGCGCTTCTTGGGCAACACCCCCTTGCCGACCGTCCTATCCTTCACGCTTCTGTCCTTGTAGAATACTGGGGCAAGCTCCCGGATCCTCCTTTCAAGAAGCTCCATCCCCGACTTGTACTCAGAGATGAGCCCCTTGTCCATGTCCTTGTTCACCCCGCCTATCGCGCACGTTGAAAGATGGATCCTGTGCCCCGATGTCTTCTCGTTCAATGAGAGAACGATCTCCCTGTCCCTCCAGATGTGCATGAAGAGGCTCTCGAATCCGATCGAGTCGGCGAAGAGTCCGAGCCATAGGAGGTGGCTTTGGAGCCTGCTCAACTCTGACCACACGACCCTGAGGTACTTCGCCCTGTCAGGAACCTCGGTATCTGTCAACTCCTCAACGGCCTCACAGTAAGCCATGGCGTGCATGAAGTTGCAGATCCCGCATACTCTCTCACAGAGTGAGACGTTCTTCTTGTAGTCGTTTAGCTCGCACGCCTTTTCGATCCCCCGATGAATGTACCCGATGTTTGGAACCACTCCTACGACCTTGTCTTGGTGTATCGTGAACCTCAGCTGTATCGGCTCTGGTAAGACTGGGTGCTGCGGTCCGAACGGTATCACTGTGTTGACTTCAACGGGCTGCTCAGTCTCATTCATTCCAGTCGCACCTCCAGCATCTGCTGGCTTCCCTCGTAGCATCGTCTCTCTCGAATCCCCCCTCCACCTCGTCAAACCCCTTGATTCTGACTGTCGGCTCAAGACATTTTGGCGTGGCAGGCTCGATCCCAAGGATCTCCGAGGCATCATGCGGTCTGGGAACCAGCTCCGACTCGTCTACAACCGGCTCTGGGATCCCACTCCCCCCCAAGTACTTGTCTATAGCCGAAGCAGCTGCCCTGCCTTCCTTGATGCCCTCTATCACTGACTTGGGCCTGACAACCGCATCTCCACCAGCCCATACCCCCTTCATGCTTGTCGCTCCTGCCTTGTCTTTGGTGGCTACGAATCCCCTCTCGTCTACCTCTAAATTGAACCCCTTCGGCAGATCTACCCGCTGCCCTATCGCCCTGATCACCGTGTCCGCCTCAATCGTGAACTCACTTCCTGGCAACGGTACGGGCTTCCGTCTTCCCTTCTCGTCTTTCTCCTGGGCGAGCTGCATCTTCTGGAAGACTACTTTCAGCGGCTTCCCCGGGATGATTCTCACAGGCGATGCTAGACACATAAAGTCCACTCCCTCAGCCATCGCTGCCTCCACTTGGTCTAGTGAGGCAGGCATCTCCTCCCGGCTCCTCCTGTAGAATACGGTCACGCTCTCCGCCCCTAGGCGCCTGCATACCCTAGCGGCATCGACCGCGCCATCGCCTCCCCCTATGACCGCCACGATTTTGCCTACCTCCGGTCTCCTTCCGTAGACATTTATTTCTGAAAGAATCTCCATGACATCATACACCCCCGGAGAGTCTTCCCCCTCTATCATCAGTTTCAATCCCTTCTGGGCCCCAATAGCCACGAATACGGCATCGAATCCCTGCCTGAAGAGATTCTCGAGGCTCTCAACCTCCCTCGCTTCGACCCTGATGCCCGCCTCCTCGATGCGTGCCGCGATCTCTGCGTCTAGGACATTCTGGGGGAGCCTAAACCTCGGAATGTAAGCCAGCATCGCGCCGCCGCAGACTCCCCTCTTTTCGAAAACCGTTACTTCATGTCCGAGGAGCCCCAGGTAGTAGGCTGCGGTAAGACCAGCCGGACCTCCCCCAACTACTGCCACCCTCTTCCCCGTGGGCTTGGCCCTTTCCCGTCTCTGCTTCAGCTGCACCAACGAATCTGCCGCATACCTCTTCAGTAGCCTGCACCTCACTGGTCTCTCGTCCCGGTACTGCCTGCAACCGCGTTCGCAGGCGGCAAAGCAAACCCTTCCGAGTATGGCTGGGAACGGCGCCCTCTCCAATATGGTGTTGTATGCCCCCTCAATATCCCCTGCTGCGATCTGCCTCACATATTTGGGAACGTTTACCATCGCTGGGCAACTCTCCCTGCACCTTCCGAGCTTTCTTCCTGTTGGCTGGGTGCCTCCCTCCAGAGCGCTTGGGATGGAAACCGCGAGTACAGGCGCATCCGACTTGAGCATCCTCCCCTTGAGGTCCAAGCTAAGCCCGGAGACCTTGATTTTGTACTGGTCCTGAACCTCATTCTCGGCAACGAAGGCCGCACTGTAGACGGAGGTGATGCTGGGCAAACCCTCTTCTTTGGGAACCTCGAGCCTGAGGTTGACTAGTTCGCTTCCAGTATCGAAGTGGTAAACCGCCTCGATCCTGTCACCACAGTCGATAACCGTGATCGTTATGAACCTGGCATCCCTCTCCCTCAGCTCCCTTACCTTCTCTAGAAATACTCCGCCGTCTGAGACAATACGCTGGGCAGTCATGCTAGTACCTCCTTTCCAAGCTTTACTGAGGGTCACTTTCATCCCCCATCCTTCTCTTTGAGCTTCCTAAGGGCGAGCAACAAGCCGTCGATAATCTGCTCCGGTCTTGCCGCACACCCCGGAACATATACATCCACTGGGATCACCTTGTCGACCCCTCCGAATACGTTCTCGCAGTTGCGGAAGACACCTCCAGTTGCCGCACAAGCCCCAACCGCCACCACTACCTTGGGATCCGGTGTCTGTTCATAGAGGCTCCTCAGCGCCCTCGCGCTCCTCGGGTTAGCCGGTCCGGTGACAACGATGACATCTGCCTGCTTCGGATCTCCAATGTTCACGACGCCTAACCGCTCTGCGTCGAACTTCGGAGTCAGAGCCGCGAGGATCTCGATGTCGCATCCGTTGCAGCTCCCGCAGTCGAAGTGCAGAATCCACGGCGACTTCAATCTCGCCCTAGTAACCAACCTCAAATCGTGGCACCTCCAGTTACAACTAGGAGCAGCACATTCGCTGCTATCAATGCGAATCCTAGCGCCCAGCTGGTCTTGACCATCCTCTGCCAGCTGAGCCTCGGGAAAGCATTGTCTGCCAGAATCACCATGAAGAGGAGTGCTAGTGCAAGCCCCCACCCGACCAGTATGTTCGGCGCCCAGAAGATCGAGGCTATGGATAGGACGAGGACGGTTCTGATCCAGTGCCCGACCTCTACCAGTGCCATCGTGTAACCCGAAAGCTCTGTGTATACTCCCCTGACTATCTCTTGATGGGCGTGACTCGATGCTGAAACATCAAAGGGAGACTTCCTCATCTCTATCAAGAGAACGATGCCCGTCACAATGAACGCCCCCGGAAGCAGAGGCAACAACGGCTCCTCAAAAGTCAGAACATTCTCGACTATGAAGCTGCGTGTCACTATGTAGATACTCAGCGCCGAAAGTATCATCAACGGCTCTGTCGAAAGCATGCAGAACAACTCCCGCCTCCCGCCCAGGTAGCTGTAAGGTGACTTGGCGCTCATGCTCACGGTCACAATGCAGACCTCCGCCAAAGCCGCGGTGAAGACTATCGAGAGCAGGTCCCCCCCAAACAGCAGTAAAGCGACTGACAGAAATGAGAATCCCAAATATCCAAATGCCAAGATCGGCTGGAGCCTGCTTGTTATGACCGGGCTCTTGCCCCAGAGCTTTAGTACATCATAGAATGGCTGGAGGACGGGTGGTCCCATCCTGCTCTGCATCCGAGCCGTGATCTTCCTGTCCACCCCCATAAGGAGTCCGCCGGCGAAGGGTGCTGCAACGAGAGCCACAGCCGAGAAGACTGTTTCCATGGAGACCATTTTATAAGAACACCACCAGAAACATCGCTCCTATGAAGGCAATCCCAATCACGGTTGCGAACATGCCGAGCCCGTCTGAAACTATGCCAGGACGGACCAACCCCACACTCAACTCTGCCTCCTCGTCCGCCGTGGTTCTGAACCTTGTTGGGTTACCCTTGACATTCTCTCCCCCCATGTATGGGGGCTCTATCTTGCCGCCCTTTAACTTGTAGAGTGCATATCCGCAGGCAAGTATTGCAGAGGAGGCAATCCAGAGGATCAGCACAGGAAAGGAGCCAACTCCAGTCTCTAAGCCAAGGAACGGCGCAACGAAACGGATCTCTCCCTCCCCCCAGAATGGAATTTCCAGCTCGTCCATGATGAGAGGACCTGTCACGCCCAGCCCCAGCACCATTGCGAGGAGACCCCCCATCGAGATCCTGTAGCTGAAAGGTAGCGCCTCTAGCCTCAGCCTTGAGTCCTGGACTGGGAGTACCGTAAGGTGCGCAATCCACCTCGCCCAAAATAGCGCCGTCATCGCGCTCCCCATCACAAGAAGGAATGCCATTGACAATGTTACCGGGAGGGGCGCTGATGCTACCGCCTCCAATGCCGCCCACTTTCCGAGGAGCATTCCAAACGGCGGGAGAAACATGCTCGCCATGGCTACTATCATTATCGTGGCAGTCAGGGGAAGCCTACCAATAAGCCCCTCCCACCTTCCGATGTCCCGGGTCTCGACTCTGTTTTCGACTGCCCCGGCTCCCATGAAGAGGAGCCCCTTCGACACCGAATGGAAGAGGAGGAGCAATATCGCGCCGGAATATGCCGGCGCGGTGCTCGCACCAGCACACATTATTATCAGTCCGAGGTTCCCAGAAGTAGAATAGGCAAGGATCCTCTTCGAATCATTCTGCTTTACAGCCATATACGCCGTTATGGTGAATGTGCAGCCCCCCACAAGCCCGATTATCCAGGCGAGCGACGTCCCTTCCATCGCCGGGGCGAGCCTGAGTATGAGATATGCTCCCGCATTTACCATTGTGCTCGAGTGTAGCAGAGCCGAGACTGGAGTAGGAGCGACCATGGCCCCTAATAGCCAGCTATGGAAAGGTAACTGGGCAGACTTGGTAAAGCCGGCTAATGCCATGAGCGCAAACCCTAGCATCAGTAAAGGGCTGCGACTCTTTGCTACAAGCTCAGTCAGCAAGTCTGTCCCAAATCCATAGTGCCCCAGCAGGAGAGCTCCGACCAGCGAGGCGCCGCCCACAAGCCCCATCCAGAGCGCGACCTCTGCGTTCCTCTCAGCCTCCAAAGTTCTGTCGTGTCTTATTAGCTCGTAGCAACAGAGGGTCGTTGCCTCCCAGAAGAGGCAAAGCCATAGTATGCTGTTCGAGTAAACGAGCCCGTTCATCGCGCCCAGGAAGAGCAGCATGAAGAAGAAGAAACGCTGTGCCCGCGCGGTCCCTCCTTCTCCATAGCGCTCTTGCATGTATCCGAGTGCGTATATGCAGACAAAGGAACCGACGACATTAACGATCGCACTGATGACTATGGCAAGGCTGTCGACTATGAACACTGGGGCACTCACGGGTATGTGCGAGGTGAGCTCGAGGTATGTCAGGGGGAGGAGTTGGAGCATGCTTAGCCCAATCACGAGCGGATGCCGCTTCCTCAGACCCACGGTCAGGAAGTACGCGATGATGGCTAGGTCGAGAACTGCCACCACTAGGTTCAATGAGGGGCTTGGTGAGTATGAGAACCTTCCGATTAAAACCATGAGTATCGAGGATGCGATTAGCAGTATTGATGTGACCGAGACTACTGCCTGCCTCGCTCTGTAGCCTTTTGCTGCAAGACAGACACATCCCACTATCTCGGGAACCACAATGTTGAGCGCCA
>JASFYL010000038.1 GCA_030055575.1 Thermoproteota archaeon
ACCGCCGGGGGGCTTACATGATTGAAAAGCCTAAAATGCCCTCCGACGTCGGAAAGAGCATAACGATTCTTGTTGGCGGAGGGTTGGATTTGATTCAGGACGCCGACCGATAGAGATCGTTGAAGATGCGATTACCTCGGTCAAGCACAAGTGGGATAGTAAACAGGTACCAGATCGGAGGTATCTCAAGCCGAACTGGGGCGTTAAATCATAAAAAGGCTGCGGAAAAAGGGGCAGGAATGGGAGCCCGGGCACTCTACCGGGCTGCTCTAAAGGAAAAGATATCTACTGGTCTATGTTGGTGCGTTAGATCCCCGATTTCATATCCGTTCCGCCCAAGCCCTCGTTGATTATGCACCCGTTGGCTACGCAGTCCTCGTAAAACGGGCAGCAGGCGCATCCCCCGAGCGTCTTGAAGCAGCTACCTCCTTTCTCCTTCTCGTAAGTCAGACCCGTCCCGCCGCAGCGGGTGCACCTCTTCCATAGACCGGGCTCCCTGTTGTAGCCATTTCGGCATGTGCACTTGACTGGCTTCACGTCAATGTGCGGGAGCTTCGACTGCTTCCAATTTCTCGTCCTTATGCTCATGCTCTACTCCTTCTCAATTCTGTTTTCTCACGTGACTGCTTCTTAATACCGCGGCCATCCTCTATCATTCAATCCACAAATCAATCCGGCACGGGCATAGCGGTACCGATTAAATATACTCTGCGGGAGATTTAAAAATATCGCACGAAAACTTCATCCTTCCTTACATTAGGCTTCTTTTTTGTTAATGTCTTGTCATTCAGCACAGCTTTCCGATCCCGTATAAAGACCCGACATTGCGCTTAAAGGTGGGGGTAGGGTAAACCGTCCACGGCGCAAAGCGTGGCGCGTCTGCTGCGGACTCTCCTTCCGGTCGTCCTAGAGGCCGCAACCGGACGCGAGGGTGTGCTGCCCTAGCAAGCCAGCACGCCCAAGACGAACCGCTTGATGGCGATTGCGGGGTTGCCCTCATGCTTCATTATTAAAACGGTCCGTTATCGGGTGAATTTGAATTCTATGGGGCGAACATATCGAAGATTACACAAAAGTGCGAGTCTCCACTCACAGATGCTTCCGGATCCTTAGATAAGAAGAGCTCCCCCTGATGCTTAGGGTAAAATTTCAGGAGGGGGACCTTTGCCAACTCAGTGATCCTTATCATGCGCGGCTTGTCCAGAAATAGAAGATAGGGTACTGAGCTGTGGGGGCATCGCCAGTCTATTCGTTCAGTGCCGCTTCTTCCTCTCAAGCCTCATCCTAGCTATGTTAACGCAGACGACTCCGGCGAGGACCGTTAGCCGGATGTGCAAGTCGACGGGTATGAAGATAAGCAGGGCAAGCATCAACAGTCCCACCACGAAGTGGGTCGCTAGGTTCCTGAGGTCCTTCAGGTAAGCTAATAGTAAATTCAAGGGATTCATCCATCTACCCCTCGGGAGGGTACTTGATCTGTTCAAAAATATATATGCGTTATTCCTCATGAGGCAAGGCGCGTCTGCTCTCGCTTAGTCGAGACAGATCCGGCAAAACCCCGTTTGGCCTATAGACGAAGACCCAAAACGCGCCCACCAAAGGTTAGGAACGGACTTTCAGGGCCGTACCAACTTGAAGACGAGGAGCCATTGATCATTTGTATTTGTAGACCATAATTGTATAAAAAGACCGAGATTCGATTGATCTTTGACCCGCAGTGAAGAATACAAACCACTACCTCCATTTCGTTGGCACGAAACTCGCAAGCAATACTTCCATTGCTACCATCGACTGCCCTGGGATTAGAAACGCCGTTGATTTGGTATTTCTTAGGGATCACCGTGGTCCTGATCTTGGCGAGTCGCGCCTTCTCCTGGCTAAGGTTTTGAAAACACAAGACGTATTCCTGGAACTTTAAACTAAACACAAAACCAATCTTCCTTCGAGACCAATATTTCTATTCCCCAATCGGTATTCTGAAAGATTCGGTTTTTGATCCAATGGTTGGACGCGTGATTGGTCCGGTGCCTTGGGAGGCTGGGCTTGGCCCACCTTCGGAGCACAAGCATTTACTAGATTTTGAGATGAAATAGGCTGGGGCGGCTAAGTCTCCGATATGGCATGGTGGAGAAAGAAGAATATGCGCCCCCTGTAGCTTGAGCAGGGGACCAATACATGGGATTTTCTCCAAATGTTGAGGGGCACTTCCAATAAAAAAGGTAATGAAAAAGATAAGCGAGTTAGAATAGGCACAATAACTATGGAAAAGCGTCACCTCATTACCGTGCCTCTCTCGCCCGCCGACCCGTGGAGCGGCTCCCCCAAGGCAGTCTTTGCGCACTCCATCAGTGCCTCGACCAGAGTCGGGTGCGGCATCACCGAGGAAGCGAGCTCCTCGAGCCTCATGCCGCTCTGGACGGCGAGGGCACAGGCGCCGACGAGCTCCGAGGCGTTCGCGCCGACGACCTGGGCGCCTATGATCTTTCGGCTACTCTTCTCAGCCACCACTCTCACGAAGCCCTCAGGGCGGTTAATCGTCATAGCCCTGGCTAGCGCGGCGAGCTGGAACGTGCCCGCCACTGCACCAACCCCCCTTTTCGCAGCCTCCGCCTCGTCCACCCCGACGACCGCTATCTCCGGATCCGAGTAGACGACCGACGGCACCGGCAGTTGCTCGAATTTCTCTCTCCTCCCGGCGATGATCTCCGCGATCTGGTAGCCGTGGTCCGAGGCGCGGTGAGCCAGGTAGGGAACCCCGACCACGTCCCCGGCCGCGTAAATGCCCGGCACCGAGGTCTCGAGCCTCCCGTTGACCTTCACAAAGCCCTTCCTGTCGAGCTCGACGCCCACCGCCTCCAGCCCGAGCCTGTCAGTGTTAGGCATCCTCCCGACTGCGACCAAGACGTAGTCGCTCTCGACCAGGCTGCCGTCCGACAGTGTGGCTACGTACCCGCTACTGTCATTGGTACCGCTACCGCAGCCGGACTTCCCTTCGCTTCCCCTCCCCATTTCCATTCCTTTTTCCGCCACATTCTCTCCCCCGACGCCGACCCTCTCCAGCTTCACGATCCTCCTCCCGATCCGCATGTCCACGCCGAGCTTCCCCAGCGAGTCGCATACTGGTTTCACCACGTCCGGGCACCACCCCGGGAGGAGCTGGTCCATGATCTCTACCACTGTCACCTTGGATCCCATCTCCGCGAGCGCTGTCGCCATCTCGACGCCGATCACCCCTCCCCCGACGATGCATATGGACTTGGGGAGGCTGCGGAGAGAGAAGATGTCGTCCGAGCTGATCACCCCCTCGGAGTCGAACCTGACGTCGGGGAGGTCGTACGGCCTCGATCCGGTAGCAATCACGAGGCTGCCAGCCCTCACAGTGCCCCCGCCCGGGAGGATCTCGAGCGTGCCCGGGGAAGAGAACCTGGCTTCCCCCTTCACGAGCTCTACCCCCCTCGACCTGAGGAGCGACTCGATGCCCCTCCTCGACCTCTCCACGACGTACCTGGTCCAAGACACGAGCTTATCGAAGTTGAGGCTGAACTGGATGTCCAGCCCAGACCTCGATGCCCTCCTGGCATCCCTCATAGTCTTGGCGACCGAGAGAAAAGCCTTCATCGGCACGCACCCGCGGTTCAGGCAGGTTCCCCCGACCTGGTCCTTCTCTATGAGCGCCACCCTCTTGCCGAGCTGCGCGGACCTGAGGGCGCAGACGTAACCGGCAGGACCCCCGCCTATTACTGCAACGTCGTAGTCCTTCTCCATAGGCACACCAACCAACCAGCCATTCATCAATAATCGAAGCGGATAACGGAGAATGGGGGAGAAGGAACAGAAAAAGCATTCGGTCCGAGACTAGGAAATGAAATTCGCCCGCTCAAGCAAAAAAATATCACCAATACAATCCACTTTTATTTTATCGCCTGTGCATCACGGTGTCTGAGAATGCTCGAAATCAAAATGGGTGCACACTTTTAAAAACGATCAACAGCACATTGGACGACCATGATCCCACACCAGACTTCTTGTATGTATCTGAAAAAGCGCTGACTGAAAGCAATGCATCCGTTAATGGTTGAGACGCTTAAAGGTTGGGTCCCACTGCGCTTTCGAGCGTCACTACAATGCCCAGTCCCTGTAAAGCGGACATCGCAGCACAATTCTACGCCTGTGTCGAGAATCAGAAAG
This sequence comes from Thermoproteota archaeon, assembly GCA_030055575.1. GTDB lineage: Archaea > Thermoproteota > Methanomethylicia > Methanomethylicales > Methanomethylicaceae > Methanosuratincola. The sequence goes on from JASFYL010000038.1 coordinate 4,189, forward strand.
GATCAGGTACGTCGCTACTTGTTCTTAAGATCACGCGCGAACGCTCTGGCGTTCTCCAGATCCTTCTCGTCCGGATGCCCCCTGTTCACAACGAGAAACTGCCCGCGGCAGTCGAAAGACGAGACGACCTTATAGCCCTTTTTCTCCAGCGCCGAACTCATCTTGGGCAGGCTCTTCGGTTTTGGCCCTGCCGAGGTCGCGAAGACTGCTGCTTTCCCGCCAACTGACTCTGGAATCGACTGCAAGAACTCGCTCAGGCTCGGTCCGGGATTCCCTCCGTACGTCCCGCTCCCCACCACGAGGAGATCCACTCCGGAGACATCAGGAGCCCCCTTCGATATGTCGCAGACTTCGCACCCCAGCTCGCCTGCGATCGCACCAGCCACCTTGGCGGTCTTTCCGCCCCTCGAATAATAAACTACGAGGCATTTCATAAGCATAACTAGGCGCGGTAGGATAAAATGTTTGCGAGTAAGTACTTCGTTTGGTTTGTTGGCCCCGATTGATCGCTGCTTTACAAAGGCAATCCCAAGCCAGGTTTGGTGCCACCAGTCACGGATTGTAGTTCACTCTGATCTCCTATTTCCGGTAGCCTTTAGATGAAGAAAAGGCAGCCTTCATTTTTGGTGGCTGGGGTGCGACCCGCAGAAGGTCAAATTGACTCGGGGATCCCACGGACGGCTACCTCCCATATGCAAATGGTAGGATAGACTTTCTCAGGCTGTTCGGTCGTCCTGTGTTACACTCCAGGCGCGATCTGATTGCGTCCACAATCCCCACCAGGATCCCCGCCGATGGGTTGTTATAGTGCGCCTCAGCCACTAGAAGCAAATCAGCTGCGCGAGTGCAAAGCTGTGCCGGTCCACTCAGTATGCCTCGACGATCGACAGGTTGTTCATCCTCGCGCAGATGGCAGCCTCTTCAGCCGCCCCCTCACCCTCGACGATGTACCTGTCTGCATCCACAAGGCGGTCGTTCCTCAGCTCCACCCCCTTCTGCCGGTGAACCTTGAATCCGCGGCGCTTCAGCCCCCCGGCCATCATTTTGTAAACCTTGGCAGGGAGGTCTATCATCGTCGGGGAGTAGATCACGATCTCGTCCTCGTGCCAAACTACCTCCTCCAGCTCCTCCAAGACAGGTTTCCCGACCGAGAGCTCTCGCTTCGCCGCCTCCTCCGCAGCCTCGTCGATTATCCTCTTAAGGGACTTCTTCGCCTTCCGCCGGGGCATCAGCCGCACCAGTAATTAGTAAGCCCCCGGGGAATTTAGGCGTTTGGGTTTAGGCAATTACATTTTTGAGAAATAGGTGATGTTGCATCCACCCCTCGATCAGCTTTCAGAGCAATAAACGTGATTCAACCGTAGGGTTAAATGCCATTACGAGCATTACGCTGCATCAGAGGTGCAGCGCCCTAGATCTAAATTCCAAGCGGATAGTTGGCACTACGGCTGGGAGGGACGCGAATTCACCGGTTGTATGCCCAGCAAGGATTAACCTCGACATGGGATCGTATAATGAGATCCACGGCAGAATGCATGGGCGAATCTGCAGAGCTCGGATTTTACGCGGGCACAAGTGCAAAAATATGCGATTAGTCGAAAACGAACCAAGCCTCTTCTGCGAGACTTCCTACAAAGTATTTTGGAATTACTTATGCCACATGGTGGGAGTCGAAATAAAGTAGATAAGCAGAGCAGGATGGCGATACCATCTCATGTTCGGAAGGTGCTGGGGCTCTCGGTCGGAGGCAAAGTTTCACTTAGGCTCAACGGCAACCGGGAGGCATCCTAGATGGAGCTAAAGATAGAGTAAAGAAGCGGGTGCAGCTGGGAATAGATTGCAAGGCGGATGCATTCACGGAAGAGGCAGAAGACTGCTGGAAGTGGGTGAGCAAGGAGTATGCCAGACGGAAGCTTGGTTAGCCTGAAGGGCTCGGATCTCATCACAATAGTGCCTTGTTGCTTCGAGATCCCGCTGAAATACATTTGTGGAGTTTGTCTCGGATGTGCTTGTGCAGAGAATGAAGGCAGCCCTGCCGGTGCCTGCAATTTTGGGGCATACCACATAGCCACGCAATACCTGAGGTGCCCGAAAATTGTTGCTAAACGCATTCTGACAGGCATGTTGGAGCAGGCCGCCTGCACTCTTCGAAAGCATCGACCCTCAAATCGCCTAGGAAGCGCTCGACTATGCTTCAACTTATAAGATAGAATCCTAGGACGGGTACATCATTTCAATTGCAAGGATTGGGTGCGCCAGCAATCTACTCGCTCGATTTGGAGCTTGCCAAGTTTGGTGTGAACGCAGCGATAAATCCCTTACCTCAAGAGAAAGTGCGGCTGTACCACTAATTCTTGGAATGGAACTAAATAACTGAGCAAAAGGTTGCTCCATCCTTCGTCCGTTGCGTCTGCAGATCAAAAGTCTTCACTCTTTACTCTTTATAATTATTAATCTAAACTATTCAGTAAAAGGATAATTTAATGGACTTAACTTTTTTATCGTATCATGGACACGATGGCTACTAATAGGGGAAAATACATAGGCGTAAGTCGTTTGTAGCCGGTAGAGTTACATCTTTCCATGTCAGTTCATCAATTAAGGAAAACCTTAATAGAGTACTTACTGTAAACCCTAATTAGGTCATTTTATGGAGGAAAAAATAAAGACCAGCATAATGATCAAACGGGAGCTCTGGGAAGGGCTGAAATCGAAGGTGGGGGGGAAGGGAGGCCTTAGGGCACTCAGCAGGGCGGTCGAGGAGGCTATTGAAGATGACGCAAGCGATGCTCTGATCGTAGGGACCTTGAACGCCATGCTGGGTGATTTGAAGGAGAAGCAGCTTGCCGTAACACCTATCAAGCCTAAGATCCAGACCGATGCCGGCAAGACAATCAGGGAGATGAGGGAAGGGGCGCAAGAGTAATGGCTGCAATGGCATACATGGATTCAAGCGCCATTGTAAAACGCTACATCGAGGAAACTGGAAGCCAAGCAGTAGAAGAGGCATACTCCAAGACCCTCAGCGGAGAATTGAAGCTTTCATTCTCTGCGTGGAACATAGGCGAGGTCCTCGGCGTCTTTGATAAATATTCCAGGCGGGGATGGCTAAACGTGCAGGAGAGGGAGATGGCAAGACGCCAGTTCATGGGTGAAACCGTGAGGCTCTTGAGGCTTGATGTGCTCAAAGTAGTGCCAGTAAAGACTAGGCTGCTGGCGCAGGCATGGCCAATCCTCGAGCGGTACCAGATATACCAAGCAGATGCCCTACAACTTGTCTCAGCCTGTCAAATCAAGGCTGAGGAGTTTTACACTGCCGATGAACGGCTGCATGAGATCGCTACCAAGGTCGGATTACAAAGCTTCTGCGTGCATTGAATCGAGGATCGGAGACGAAGGGAAGGCTGCAGACCAACAGACAGTTACTGCAAGCATGTGACTCCATTGCATGACCCAGAGGGGGTCATCTGCTGACCTGTTCTTGGGTGAGCGCCCTCCAATAAAGACTCCCAACTTGGCGTCGCTCTCCTCTCCTTGCCGCGCTCGACCGTCCAACAGAGGGTCAAAATCCCATCCGGGGGAAATACTTCACTTACTCCTGCGCACTTTTGGCAGTACGTATGAAAGCAAGGCTGCCAGGAGCATTATTCCCAAGATCACTAATGTTAACGCCATCAGTACGGCAGATCCTGTCCACGCGTAGCCCACCACGACCGCACAAATGCTCGAGACAAGGAGCGTTATCTCGACAAAGCGCATGATCCTTGAGCCCGACCCTGCCTCAGTGAGCGCCAGTGAGAGCCAAGCGGCAGCTAACGCGGTACCCATGAAAGCATAGGAATAGTCTCCCTCCGCGATTGTCCTCACGATCCACAGGCACCCGAGCCCTACGCCTATTGTCATCTGAACCGAGGACCGCCGCACTCGACCCACCCAAAGCGCCCTTCGAGATTCTCCGCATCCAAAAGAGATAAGAATTTCTCGCCCAAAGGCGGTACAGGGAGCGCATCTCGTTGGCGGGATTCATTTTCCAGGCATCACGCACCCAAGGAAAAAGCCGAGCTCGGACGGGGCGCAGGTTCAAAGTTCGTACCAGCCCAAAGCCTTTAACGAGCATACTGCCCTCGCGCAACCGACTAGGCAGCGTCTCCTCATTCCAAGAAGGGAATTGAATTTTTGTCCCGATGTTGTGGACGCGGGTCGAAGATACTCATTATTGCTATCGGCTATTGCTGACGTCTGGATAGCTTTCGAACAAAACCTGAGCACCTCTCAATATCTACCATCTTCATATTTCATCGTTTCCGAAACGGATCAATTGCTCAATGCCGTGCTCCAAGCCCCCCGCAGAACAGATCCCTTGCCCTCACCATTGACCTTAGGTTCCCCAGCGGCGTTGAGGGGGAGAGGCCGCAGCCTGGCGCGAGGACATCTACGCCCTCTGACAGGATCTTCATGCACTCTTCGGCGACGACTTCCGGGCTGCTCATTTGTAGGACCGCGACGGGATCTACGTTGCCCGAGACGCTGCACCTGCCTCTAACAACCTCCTTGGCCTTGGCGATGCTCACCTTCTGATCCAAGCTGAGACATGAGGCGCCAGTCTCCACCATCATCTCCAAGAGCGGCATGGAGTTACCGCAGATGTGTAGCACGACAGGCGACCTTGCCGTCCGGATGCTCCTCCTTAGGTATGGCAGTACGAAGTCTTTGAAGTACCTAGGACCGATTAACGAGGCGGTCGGCTCGACGATCACCAGGACATCGACCCCGTTATCAGCAAGAGCCCTCGAGAAGCTTGCGGAGACTTGCCAAGCGCTCTCGAGGATCCTTTGGACGAGCTCCTTGTTCTGGACCACATCAAGTAAAATCTCGTTGATCCCGCGTATGTGCCCTGCAATCGTAAAGGGTCCGGTGACTCCGGCGATTATCGGCACCTCTTCGCCAACGGAGTCCCTGCACATACGGACTGCTTCGATCACCTCCCCCATGACGCCCTCATGCGGCTCCGGGATCCTAATGCTCCTCAGGTCAGCGAGGCCCCGCTGAACCGTTGGGGCAACATCGATGCTGCCATCATGATAGTCTACAGTGCAGCCCATCGTAGCCACCTCGCTAGTGAGTGAGAAGGGTAGCCTGACTGCCTCCAGCCCGGCGATTGTGTGTCCAGCCACTGCCAACAGCGACATCGGCTTAGCCTCCCTGTGCGCCTTGGGCCAGTATGCTTTGCTCGACGCCATGAGCTCAACAGTGGCGGTCTGTGTGAAGCTCGCCACGGGGGGCACGTCAACAGCGCGGCTGGTGACTGCGCCGAGCAAACGGCTCCTGAGGTCGCTCATCTCCTTGCACACTCCTCAAGCAGCTGCTCATCTTTCGCTTCCGAGCTCGCCTTGCCTTTAAACATAATGACCATAGTCCATCCCGCCGAAGCACGCATGCACCTTGCCTCCCGGATATGTCCACCGGTAGCCCGCCACCTTATTTTTACGCGAGGCTGTTCGGTCGCAGGCTGATCTGGGTTGTGGAGCCATTTTGTTCCTGGGGGAAGGGCTCGAGATGCTAGATGGTGCTAAGAGAATAGAGCAGGTATATTTGGTTTGCCTCGGCGCAAACTCACACCAGCTGTACTACAGAGGACGCTTGCAACCCCCATGGGTGAACACGCTGATAGGAAAAAATCGGCGACTTTTTAGAGAATAACCCATTCATTGTGTCAGGTCTGCTAAATGGTCCGACTGCAAAGGTTAATCCAAAAATTCACAAGAAAAAAGTGCTCATGCCTTCTCGAGCACGACAGCGGTCCCGTACGCAAAGACCTCAGCCATGCCGGCGGCTACCGACGAGGTCATGAACCTCACGCCTAGCACGCCATTCGCACCCATCTGCTTGGCGTTCTGGATCATCCCGTTGAGCGCTATGTCCCTAGCCTCCGCGAGCATCTCCGTGTACTCCTTGACCTCGCCTCCGACGATGTTCCTCAGCCCCGCGACTATGTCCTTCCCGAGGTGCTTTGCCCTCACCGTGGCTCCCCGGGCGATCCCCAAGACCTTTGCGACCCTGAAGCCCGGAACCTCATCTGTTGTGGTTACTATCACATCCTCCACGTAAATCGACCCCCGTGCCTTTTTAGATATTAGCGGTACGAATTTATCCTTTCCTGTCGCACTGGAGGTTTGCCCTATTGATGAAAATGGGGGGAGGGGGAGCATGCTTACTTGCCTCCTTCCCCTCATTGCAGCTATATTTCCATAGCAGGCGGTCAGAAGGAAGAAGGGGTTGCAAGGATTCACGGGGCGGGGCGCTTCATTGCAGGCAGCTGAGCATTTGCCTCCTCCGCGATGGCTTCGAAGATTCGAATCCCCTTCTCTGGATCCCTGTTCTGGAAGCGGACCCACTCCTCCAGTTTCGACATCGCCTTCCCTGACCCTATCGCTTCCAATGCCTTCGCAGTGCCCTCCCTGATCGACTTGGCTCTCCCCGAGATGTACAGCAGTGCCCCCGCGTTGGCGGCAGTCATCAGTGCCCTCGCAACATCCCCTCCTGAGAAGGCGGCCACCATCGACTTCGCCTCGCTCCTCGGGTCTGAGGAAGCCAAGATCTCCGACTCGTCTGTGATCCTGTCGATCCCGAGCTCGGACGGCGTAAGCTCGTACGTGGATATGGTTCCGTCCTGGAAGAGCTCAGCAACGTAGGTCTCGCCGATGATAGAGATTTCATCAATGGTCTTGCCCGACTTGCTGCTCCTCCCGCTCACTACGAGCGCCCGCTTGTACCCGATCTCTCTCATCACCTCTGCTACCGAGATTAGCAGATCCTTGCTGTAAATGCCCCTCAGCCCTATCCTTGGCAATGCAGGATTGGCAAGCGACGCGGCGATGTTCAGGATGGACCCGAACCGTATGTCCCTCAGAATCCTAGCCAAGCCTGGGTGGAGATCAGGGTTCATGCCGTTGAAGATCCCTATATTGCACCGCTCGATGCTCCTCTTCACGCACTCGACTGGACAATCGACATCGACCCCAAGCGCCTCTGCGACATCAACCGCCCCGCACTTGGAAGTGATAGCCCTTGCGGCGTGCTTGACGACCGGGACACCGCAGCTAGCCGCAACTACCGATGAAGCAGTGCTCACGTTAAATGTCTTCAGATCATCCATTCCGGTTCCGCTGTTCTCTACAACCGCCATGCCTGAGAGGTCGACCTTTGGCGTGTCGTACTCGAATACCGCCTCCCAGCAGCCGGCAACCTCCTCGGCAGTAGGTCCCTTTGCAGTGAGCGCAGCGAGGAATGCCCCCGAAGGGAGGTCGGGCTGTTCCCCGAGGAGAACCTGGCGCATCATCTCCTTGACCTCGTACCTGTCCAGGTTCCTCTTCTTTATCAGGGCGTCTACCCTAAGCCCAAAGTCCTTCAGCGAATTTTCTCTAGACATGGAAACCACATCAGGATGGATGCTCCATCCATCTAATATATTTTGTTGATAAACCGATATGGAAATAGAAAGAAAGGCAGTCTGCCTACCATGGATGAGGCTAACCTCACCCTCGGATCGCTATGGTGTCGGTTTCCCTAAGGGTGTAGCAGTTGATCTATGGTGAGTGCTAAAGCCTCGCTCCACCATACTCTTGAAAAGGCGCGTTCCGGCGTTTTCGAAGAGGTCGTAAGTTGACGGCTGGAGGCACCCACGGCAGCGCCATGCCTGTAAGGCAGAGGACGCATGCGCGGATTGATACCTCAGCCGGGCTGATTGGACCCCTAGGCGTTTGTACCCTGTGGTATTCATAGCGGAGGGGGCGAGGTTGCCTCTCAGCAATAAATACCGGTGCGCCCATCTCTTTGTATGTTATGACCGCAGCAGTTGAAGCGGAGGGCATCGTGAAGGTCTTCGGTGGCAGCACGAGGGCACTGGATGGCGTTGATCTCCAGGTCCAGTCAGGAAAGATCTTCGCCCTCCTGGGCCCTAAT
>JASFYL010000039.1 GCA_030055575.1 Thermoproteota archaeon
ATTTATGTGAGCTGCCTGCTCCGATATTGTTGAGCCTCGAGAGTTTGACGGATGCCCCGGGACATTTTAGAAAGATATGATCGAGTTGCGATGAGGATAACCTTCGCTCGGCGAAATGAGGCATGTGAAAGTTAAGGGTCGAAGTTCAGCCATACCAAGTGAGAAGAACAGGAGCACGTGAAACTCAATATTGAATATGACAAGTATTTGTGAAAATATGCTTTCCGGAAATGAGAAAGAATGCGTTATAGGGCACACATGGTGAAGTGGGTGGGTGAGAAGAAAAGAGAAAAGAAAAAAGTGGAAATATGTGTGTATCACATGCTCAGAGCTGCTTTCTCCTAACGGCGATAACTAGCGCTAAGGCAGCTGCGCTAAGTGCTACGACTAATGTGCCCAAAAAGGTCGTAACTTCGGATGCCAACAGGATACCGCCGACTGCCTTAGGGGGTTCCGGTTCAGGCTCTGGCGGGGGCTCTTCCTCCAAACTAAAGTAGTAGAGCGTATCCATTTCTGATCCAGCCGACACGACGGCGTTCCCGTCCTCGGAGACCCTCACCATCATGGAAACATCTGGCCAGCTCCCGTTGTAGTACCACAGCGGCTCGCCGTTAGTCGCGTTGACTGCGAAGAGGTAGTCTCCGGTGCCCGCGACCGCGAGTTCGCCCGCATTGTCCAAAGAGACATCGAAGTAATCTTCATCAGTGTAGAATTCCGCCCCGGTAAATTCGTAGTTTGGTGTCACAGGATCTGTTTTAGAAGTCGCGCCATGGAAGATCGAAAGACTCGTCGGCGACTCTTCAAAGGTGTTGGTCACAGCGACCACCGTATTGCCGTCCTCCGAGATGTCAACTCCGGCTACCCACTCGTCATCGCCCAGCTGGCACGTCCACAGGGGATTCCATCCATCGGAAGAGTCAGTGCTAAAGAAGTAGATCATGTCCTCTAAGCCAATAACTACGTAATTGCCGTCATCCGACATGGCCAAATAGCGACTGATCCAGTCATCGATGTCCCAGAAGTAATCAAGATTGGTTAGGTTGAAGAAATAAGTTAAGTTGAAATCCGTCGATAAAACTCCTGTTCTGGAGGTGCAATTCTTATAGACATAGGCATTAGCATCGTCAAAACCCCACGTATATCCTAGGATGGCTACCGTGTCGCCATCATCTGAGATCTTTACATGCTCAAGCTGATATCCTAAGTTGTCGTTCCAAGTTGTCTGTTCGTCGACTCCGCTCCTGGACAACGCTCCGTTCCAGTAGAAGACGTTGGGACCGGTGCCCACGACGACGACCTGGTCACCGTTAGAGGATACCGCGAGCGCCTCTTGAGAGATCGGTCCCCAGAGTTCTTCGCTGCTCCAGTCTGGATCCGGCGTGTCGGTCAGGTTCTTCGCGTTCTTCCAGTATAATAGAACCGAAAATGGCATCCCATCATCTTCCTGAGTGCCCGAAAAGTCGCTGTTGGCGACTCTGAGAGACTCGGTTCCCTGCGGCTCAATTTCAATCCAATACCACCAAATTAGGATTGCAGCTACGACTACGTTACCATCGTCGGAGATGTCCACGGCAGTAACCGTGTAATCTTCATCAGACCAGGTCCACAAAATGTTTCCGGAGGAGTCGTAGACTATCAATTCGTCGAACACTGAAACCACTACAACGCTGCCGTCTGCCGATACTGCTACATCCCACACCTCGTCCTCCTGGCTCCAGTCCGGATCTCGGAACGGGATTCCTGGATCCCCGTCAACTGCCTGCACCGGAGAGTGAAAAGCAAGAACCAAAAATTGGATTAGCAGGACGAGTATAAGAGAGAAGCTTTTCGCTCTATTGCTCAATTTCCAAAACTCCCATTAATTTTTTCCCTTGATTATTTTTTCCAAAAAAAGGTTTTTAAGTTTTCCGAAATCTTAAGAAGTCTTTTTAATAATAAAAAATTCATTTTAAGTATAGATGTGGTAAAGGCTGGACTTTTTTGAACGGAGAACTGGTGGCAGAACGAGGAGGCGCCTTACAGTTTCCGAACCCACTAGAGAAAGGAAGGGCACGAGTAGCTTTTTAAGCATAATCGCTATAGAACTACTTTTATCAGATCTCCTCAAACCGCCCCTCTTAGAATCCGTGATAGAATGCAATACAACAATCCACGGTACCTTGGCACCTAAAAATAACGGACCGCCAGAACGCTTAGCCACTTCTGAATTTACACATCCATACATTAGGATTATACGCTGATCATGGATCTATGTATCTTTAAGCTTCATAATTTTCGAAGGACTTGGCGGCAGTCTCGACTAAGCTAAGAGAAAGCGAAGCCATAGTTGCTTGCACTTAAGTTTCTAAGACGATCTTACACCCTTGGCTTTACTCTTTCGTTGGATCTTCATGTTTCTGTTCCTGGATTGGCTTAAATTCCATCATAAAAAAGCGTGGGTGAACCAAAATTTAATCAAGAGATTAAACCCCAGGAAACAAGCCAATCGGTGATGCCCGAGTAGATAAGCTGCGCCGCAAATGCCGAAATAATTATAGTCATGAACCTGCCGAGCGCCCTAATACCGTTCTTCCCTATCAGGCGTGCTAGGTGCTCAGAATACCTTAGGATGAGGTAAGTAAGAACCGCCACGATCATGATGCTGGCTACCAAGACGCCCAGCGGGGTCGTCGCAGAGAGGAGTATCACAGTAGTCATGGTCCCGGGACCCACTAGAAGGGGGGTCGCTATGGGGACTATCGCCACCTCCTCCTTCTGGTCGATCACCTTTGTCCTCGGCAAGCCTCCCAGCATCTCTATTGCGATCACCATCAAGAGGATTCCGCCGCCTACTCTGAGGCTGGCGATGTTGATGTTGAAGAAGCTGAGTATGTAGTTACCAGCCAATGCCATGATAAGGCAGATCATGAAGACCGCCACCGATGATCTGAAGAGTATTCTGCGCCTTGTAGACCGGTCTAGATCGTCGGTCATAGAAAGGAAGACTGGGATCACGCTCAAGGGGTTCAGTATGGCGAAGATCTGGGCTGCGATAAGTACTGTGAAATACGGCCAGTAAGCCAGATCAGAAAGGCTCAACGTAGGTGCGTCCAGCATAACTTACACATTTAGAGGACACGCTGCGCCATTTTAATAACTCTATCGCCACAACACCTTGAACGTCCTCCTGACGTTACTAGAAAGCAAAAGCACAACCGTGATTAGGTCTAGCAGGATCCTAGGGACGTAATCCACAGCAAAGTCCAAGGTAAGTCCGACTAAGAATAGTCCCAGTGTCCCAAACACAAGACCGAACAAGGATAAGCTGAGCGACAAGTACCAGGCTAGGCGCTTGACTCGATACAGCCCGTAGGAGATTCCGAAGCTCACAAAAGCCATTGCAAAAGGTAAAGCTAAGAAAGCATCGAAATATTGCGAGCGAAGCAAGTATATCAGGTAAGTGATGCCAGCAAATGCCTCTATTGCGACAAGTATCTTAACTTCCCCTGTAGGGGAGCCGACTTTATTTCTTTCTGACACAATTGCCATCTCCGAATCGTATGCTTGAAAACAGCATATTTGATTTTCTTCTTAGATCGATGAGAGGTTGATCTCATCCCGCACTTCCCTGCTCATTCATATCTTCCCTTTTCTTATCCACCTCAGCATCCTGCTCCTCTTTCTTCTTCCTGCTTTGGCGCCTTGGCTTTGGTTTCAGTAGCACCTCCTCGGTCAATTGCTTGATTTTAGGCTCCATGATAATGTATCTCCTTGGGTAGGGTATCTCTATCCCGTTCGACTCGAACTCCTTCTTGATATCTCTGAGGAGGTCTCTTGCCATCGCGAAGGAGGTGGGCTGATCCTTAGCCCTGCTCAGTAGGCGCAGCGTCACACCGGATTCCGAGATCTCCATTACCTGTGCTTTGGGAAGATCCCCGATAGGAAGGCAGTCAGGATGTCTCTTTGCCGCCTCTACCATAATCTGCATCGCCTTGTTTAGGTCCGACTCACGGCTTACACTAACAATTATAGGTGTGAGCTTGGTGGGGTCGGTCCGAGTGTAGTTCACAACTACCTCATTCTGTAGGATGGAGTTCGGAACCATCAGCCGACGGTTGTCCCAAGTCCTGAGTACACTATACATGAGCTTAATGTCCTCTACAAAGCAGAACTCGTTCCTGAACATTACAGCCTCGTCTATCCTTATCGGTTGAAATATCGAGATCGTCATCCCTGCGAATATGTTGGACAGCGTAGACTGGGCTGCAAGACCAATTACAACTGAGGCAAATCCTGCCGCCACGAATATCGAGGCTATAGATGCCCCAAGCGCCGGGAATGCGGCGAAAGTCGCCGAAGAAACTCCAATCATAATGATAATTACTAGCAATAACCTTCTAACGAAACTGTAGCTGGTCGCCAGACCTGGGTTTCCCTCCACTATCGCCTTAATTCTCCGGTGTAAATAGTGGTCTACTACATAAGCAATTATAATGGTTGCAGAGAGACCGATGACGAAGACAATTAAAGATAGCAGGTAGGCGCTGATATCAATTATCTCGAAAGCCATAGTGCTCGAATGATCAGCTTTTGCAGAGTATATAAACAATTCTGATTATCAAACTAATATAAAAAAAATTGTAATTTATTGTGGCTTCGGTACATCCTTGTGGATGTCGTAGTAGAGCGGACCGCGCTCCTTCTTGGTTGCGATGGAAACGACAATTATGCTCAAGAAGCCGAGGATCATGCCCCAAGCGCCTGCGTCGAGGTAGAATGTCGCGATGAACTTGGCAGTCCCTAAGCCCCATGGGGAAGAGGTCGGTGGTAGCCGGTAGACCAGAGTCAAGAACGCCGTTACAAACATCCCGACGCCCACTCCTGCGGCTCCGCCCCACTTTGTAACACCTTTCCAAGTTGTAGCCAGTATAAGTGCGGGCGCTAGCGTAGCTGCGAACTGGGCCCATCCGATCGCCGCGAGCCAAGTGATGATCTCAGAGGGGAACAAGGTCTCGATTGCCATGATTATACCTACCACGAGCATCCCAAGCCTGAGGTTCCGCAGGAGCTGCTTGTCGGTCCAGTTGGGCCTGAAGCACTTGTTAAATACGTCTCGGACAATTGCAGCGCCGCCCATCATGATGAAACCGTCGATTGTGCTCCATGCAGCGCCGATCACTCCAGCGATAAGTAGTCCGCCCAATACAGGAGCCTCGACTCCGAGCTTGTATACGGTCAACCACGCAATCACACCGTCAGCCCCAAGTCCTAGCCCAGTGATCGCAGGGGCTACAGCTGGATCGGTCACAGCTAAGTACTTCGTTACGACTCCCAAGTAGCAGTATGCAGGACATGTAACACCGAAGATGATTCCGCCCATGAGTCCCCAGAGCCAGAGGGTGCTAGGCTTCTTGATCCCATAGAGTTTCTGGACGATAGCAGGCTGACCCACAAGTCCGAAGGAAGACAGGAGGAGTGCCCAGCTGATCCAGAAGAACCAAGCGAAACCACCTAGGGCAGCATCGTTATTTAGCCAAGTAGTAGTTCCCGTGGCGCTGGAGATCGTTGCAAGCATAGGTCCGTAGCCGCCAGTCCAGCTGTACCCTATTCCGACAGCAAGGAGGGACGCAATTATCATCATTGAGACATTCAAGGTGTTGATGATTGCACCTGCGATAAAGCCACCCAACAGAACATACACTGCGGAGATCAGAATCCCCAGCGCAGCAGCAGGCTGGTACGGTATGTTGAGGAGTGTCCCTAACAGGACGCCGATAGCCTTGAACTGCGCGGTAGCATAGAAGATGCAGGCGATTACGATACCAATGGCCGCAAAGATCCTGATCAGTTTACCTCCGTAGACCTCCCCCAAGAAGTCGGGCATAGTCATGAGGTTGTACTTCTTGGCGGAGATCCTCATCCACCTTCCGAGGAAGATCACGGTGAGGGGGAAGCCTGCGATCATGGGAGTACAAATCGCCCAGTGCTGCCAAGCTCCCGAAGCGTATATGCCTCCAGGAAGACCGAAGAATGCCCACGCGCTCACGGAGGCTCCTGCGCTCCACATCCCGAGCATCCAGACCGGGATCGCCCTTCCACCTACCATGAAATCGCCTGAGGCTTTCACCCTCTTCCTGGACCACAGACCTACGCCGAGGATCAAAGCAATCCAGATCACGATTATTATGCCCTCAATCAGCTTTCCTGTTGCAAAAGCTGCTTCATCCACAAGTCATTCCTCCTATATTTCCTCTGCCAGCTCAGGATGTTTCTTTATCCATGAACGCCACCAGAGCATAGATATCACCGGAACTAGCCACCAGAGCAAGAACTCCTCCAAGTAGACGATAGCCCATGTGCCTGTCCAAGCCTCGGGTAGGCCCCAGCCGTAGGTACCGAAGACACCGCGTAGCATGTCGATTAGGATCAGTGTCGAATATTCGTTCGTCAAGAACATCTCTATCATTTTTCCCACCATCAAGATTTTCTGAACCTTCTTTTTGCCATGGTATTAATATAGCTTACGAATTTTTATCAAAAAGTTTAAATATAAATCAGCAAAATTTTTAATTTCTACAATAAAAAATTCAATATATTTTTAAAAAAATTATTTTTTAATGATATATAAACCATTTTTAAATTATCGACAATTCCATTTTTTAAGAAAATAGAACACAGCAACATATATTAGGATCAGTCATGACATTTTTAACCGGTAAATAAAAGTGGATAATGAAAACGTAGTCCCTCCAGCCAAGTACATATTCATGACTGCAGCATGCCTCATATTAATGATCTCAGTTGGGAGTGCCATAGGGTTCCATACATTCGGGCAGGACTTCATACAAAACATGAATAAATACAACCTAGCAGAAATAGGCAGGGGCGGCAGGCTGCTGTACTACGAGACCCCTATGGGGGAAAAGATCGCGACCGTGGACATAGGGTTCGATCTCAACTCCACTTATAATTCCACCCATGGTGTTGCCTATTGGTTCGAGGGAATAGATGTTATTTATGGCTCGACTATTATCGATGTGATCCAAAACCTCAGTAAAGCAAAGACTGTCGAGATGAGAGTTTACCAACTGAACGACACAGCGAGGTTCGAAAGAATAACAGTGAAGGATCCTGGTTCCCTTGAATTCCGAGTCACCTACGGAAACATCTCCGGGATGAGGTACATAGAAGAGATAAATGGGATCAAGCAGAATGTGAGCACTAACGCGCAGTGGATGCCTTACTTCTGGAACCCGGAGGCTAGATCTTTCGTCTATATAACTGCATCACTGGATAGATTTGTAGTCTCGCACAAGGACAGCATAATCATAATCTACGACATATTCGGCGGCTGGCCTGCGGACTGCTGCAGCGGAGGAACTTGGGAGTATAACGAGTACGAAGGTGCCCTTCAGAGGTAAAACCAATTTTTAAAAGTCCAAATAACTTTGCCCCTCTCAAGCTTGAGACTCCGAGTCGCAACGGCACCTGAATGAATCTAACAACTCCAGCGCCGTCTCTTCGTAATCGTCCTTTTCACCGTAGTGTTCGTAGAAGAGAATGTAGCGCCTGCTGCAGGCTTCGCAGAAAGCCACCAATCCAATCATGCAGTGGTGAAGCTCTTTCGTGAACCGCTTTCTTGTCGAGTAAGAAATCTTGTGGAAGTGGAATGGGTGGTTCTCGTCAGCACCTGACCATGAGAAGACATCTGCCTTGATCCTCACGAGATCCTTGTCACGCTCGATTGAACCAAGCTTCTCCTTGTAGAACTCCTCAGGGCTTTCGTATATCTTTTTGAACTCATCCAAATCATCCCAGAAGAGGCGGACGACATGCTTGAAGTGGTCTGAGATCTCAAGATCTCCTTTGAAGTAGAGCGAACCTTTGGTGACGTAAACGAAGTATTCCTTCGGGATCTGTAACTCTATCCCATAGATTGATAACAGCATAGCGTTTATCGGTAAAAAAGGAAAGTTTGCATTATTTAACTTTACCTTCTGGTTATGAGAACATCACAGTGTGCGTTCTTGGAAACGTATTCAGCCACGCTGCCTAGGAGGGTCCTCTTGATGCCTGTGATGCCCCTAGAGCCTATGACCGTGAGGGCACATCCCTGCTTCTCAGCCTCTGCAACGAACCCCGCCCCGACGGTGTTCCAGACGGGCACTATCTTCGATTCTACCACTTTGACTCCTTCATTCTTTGCACGTTCCTCGTATTTCTTCAAAAGGGGCTCCATCTTCTCGGCTACTTCCTTTGGCACTGTAGGGGGATACGGGGGGATGTCCCCAAGGAGACCTATTGCAGGCGGCGCGTAAACGGTTACGATCAAAAGCCTTGCGTCAAACCTTTTGGCCATGTCCATCGCTGTCTCGAATGCAGCCTCGGCAGGCTTCGAGCCATCAACACCAACCATTATTGTCCTGTACATATTTCTTCCCTTGTGAATAATATTTGATTCAGATGGGTTATTATAGTTTAGCATTTTTATCAGTTTTCAATCAGGTAGTTAGCTTAGGGTCGGGTATACGCAGTGCTAGAAATTTATACGTCTTCCGGAAGAATGAATGATGGGGATCGGATTGGAGCTCAAAGCAGTTGAGGTCAAAATACCTGAAGGGGCGAACGTGATATTAGGGCAGGCACACTTCATCAAGACTACAGAGGATCTTTATGAAACGATGGCAACAACCGTACCAGGTTCTGAGTTCGGTCTAGCTTTCTCGGAGGCGTCTGGAGAATGCCTCGTCAGGCACGACGGTAACAGCGTTGAACTGGAGAGGGCTGCTTCAGAAGCCTGCGCAGCTATAGGGGCGGGGCACTCTTTCGTGATAATTATGAGGAAGGCATATCCGATCAGTGTGCTCAATGCGATAAAGTCGATCCAGGAAGTATGCAGCGTCTACTGCGCCACCGCGAACCCGTTGATCGTGGTCGTTGCCGAGGAATCAGGTAGGCGGGGAATAATGGGAGTCCTTGATGGTTATCCCCCAAAAGGGATTGAATCAGAGAAGGACAAGGAGGCAAGGAAAGCTTTCCTCAGGAAAATAGGCTATAAGAGGTAAAGTGGCGAAACATGTTTTATGTGCTTGTCACGAGTCAAGATAATCTTTATTTATTCCCTTAGATTAGATTCTATTGCAGTTCTGGATAGCATAAGTAGCCAAAAGAATTTTCAAACCCGGTATGCGAGGTCTTGGAATTGAGGAAAATGCCGCAATGCAAAGCCACATGCCAATTTTTTAGATGCGGTCAGAGAGCCCTCATAATCCGCTCCAGCAACTCCCAATCCAGGGATAGGCCAGGTTTCAGGAGCAACCCTTGGGAGCAGAGGGGAGGAAAGGAAGGCACGCCCTTCTGCAACTGGGTCGGGGATGTCTGCGTCGTGGCGAGGTGCAACTATGCATTCTGCGAGAAGCGGGCGCTGTTGCCTGATGGGAGCTGCGGTCTGCAAGAGAGGGAAGGGGCAAGACCCACAAGGAGTATAGAGGAGGAGGCGAGGAGGGAGGAAGAAGCCCTGAAGATAGCGAGGGAGAGGCTCCTGAAGAAGACCGGACGGGATTTCATCGAGTGATTTTTTCAAAATTCCTTTTTCTTGAGCAAACGGGGCAATCTAAGTTTCTCTTTATGGTAACCTCGTCAAAGCGCATCTCCTCCCCGTCGAAGACTATGAGGCGCCCAGAAGCGGGCTTACCTATGCCAGTGATCACCTTCAGAGCCTCGGCTGCCTCTAGCGATCCTATAACCCCGGGGGCTGCACCGAGAACCGGGAATGCCTCTTGGGGAGTACTCTCTGCAGGATATATACAACGGAGGCAGGGTCCCTCTCCAGGGATTATGGTGGTAAGGTAGCCTTCCATTCCGTAGACCGCCCCGTACACATATGGGATCCCAAGCTCCACACAAGTCCTGTTGACGATCTGCCTAGTGTTGAGGGTGTCCAGACCGTCCACAACCACGTCCATATCGCCCAAGAGCTGCATGGAATTCCCCTCTGTGAGGGGCTCGTTGACAGGGTCGACCACGACCTCAGGGTTCAGCTGGGTCAACTTCATGGCAGCCGACTCGACCTTCGGTCTGCCCAAGTCGCTTCCCCAGTGCAGTATCTGCCTGTTCAGGTTGGAGATCTCGACGATGTCATTATCAATGAGGCGGAGAAAGCCGACCCCAGCGGCTGCTAGGTACAGCGAAGCCGGACTCCCGAGACCCCCAACGCCCACGACCGCAACCCTTGCCTCCTTGACTTTTTTCTGTGACGCTTCCCCCCAACCCCTGAGGGTCATCTGGCGGTTGTAGCGTACACGCTCACTCTCCTTTAGCTCCATCTGGCGCACCCACTACTCCTCTTGCGTCCTCTCCTAAATACCCCTACGACTTGCACCCATGAGAAAAAATAAATAGAGATGCGGGGAGAATCAGATTCCGTGCTAGGGTGGCTGAGCGGTTTAGGCGACGGGCTGCAGACCCGTTTCACTGGGGTTCGAATCCCTACCCTAGCTCCATGGTGATTCTCTATGGATCTATCGGATTGCATCGATGGGATCATAGGCGAGATGATAGCTCTGAAGCAGACGCTCAGGAAGACAGCACCCGAGCACAGGCTCAGCGAAGACGATTTGAAGCGGTTCAGGGAGAGCGTAAATAAGGCAGAGGAAATGCTGAAAAGTATCAAAAAAGAGCTCGGAGAAGGTTCTACTTGAGGATACCAGAGGAGAGGCTCGAGAGGTACCGCGGACTAAAGAGGGAGTTTTCCGAGGAAGACCACATAAACCTACAGCCCATCCAGAGGGGGGGAGTGCTCAGCGAGGAAGCCATGAGGGCTATCCTAGAATTCGGGGACGGGTACTCCGTATGCGACTGGTGCCCTCCAAAGTCTGCCCGGCTAGACGCAATCGAAACCCCTCCTGTGAGCCAATTCTACACAGACCTAGCAGAGTTCCTAGGGATGGACATTGCTAGGGTGGTGACCAGGTGCAGGGAGGCAAAGTTCATCGCCTTCAGGATGCTTGGTACCCCCGGGGATTACGTGGTGGTTGATGGGCTCGCCCACTACTCCTCGTACATAGCGGCTGAGCTGGCGGGGCTGAGGGTGAAAGAGGTGCCTGTCGGGGGATCCCCAGAGTTCCGGGTTGACCTCGACGCTTACGCCTCGAAGATCGATGAGGTGAAGAGAGAGACAGGAAGGCTTCCAGCTGCAGTCCTGCTAACCCACGTTGACTACCAGTACGGTAACGTGAACGACGCCCGAACCGTAGGTAAGATAGCAGACGAGTATGGCGTGCCGTTCGTGCTGAACTGCGCATACAGCGCCGGCGTGATGCCAGTAGACGGGAAGGAGCTGGGCGCAGACGTCATCACGGGCAGCGGTCACAAAAGCTGGGCGGCGAGTGCGCCGACCGGGATACTCGCGCTGAACAAGAGCCTCGAGGAAAAGGTTCTGAGGAGGGCTTCAGTGCAGGGAGACCTGACGAAGAGGGCGTTCGCCGCAAAGGAACTGGCGCTCCTCGGGTGTACCGTGATGGGTGCGCCCCTGATTACGCTCATGGCATCTTTCCCCGAGGTTGTGAGGAGGGTCGAGAGGTGGAGCGAGGAAGTCGAGAAGACCAGGCACCTGGTCAGGGAGCTAGAACGCATTGAGGGGATCAGGCAACTTGGAGTGAAGCCGAAGAGCCACACCCTCACACATGTGGAGACCGAGCCTTTCTTCGAAGTCTCCCAGCGACACAAGAGGAAAGGCTACTTCCTATACGATGAGCTCAGGTCTAGGAAAATAGTCGGGATCCAGCCGGGGCTAACGAAGCACTTCAAGTTCAACACATACGGCCTAACGTGGGAACAGATAAGGTATGTGGCTGACTCATTCATCGAGATCGCGGAGAAATACGGCTTAAATGTCCACTAGACAACTCAACGATTTAGAAAGAATGCATCCGTAAGCCAAATAAGATCTCATTTGGCTCAAAACCTCTTTATCAGTAGATTGGGGTTTTGGAAGACGACCTTTTCCGCCTCTTCCTTCCGGAGGCCAGCCCCGATGGCTACAGTCATCGACATCTCCGGTGTTAGGTGATCTCCGATTGTGTGGGCGTCGGAATTGACGAGCAGCGGGACTCTGAACTCGGA
>JASFYL010000003.1 GCA_030055575.1 Thermoproteota archaeon
TATGGCTGTACGCGTGCAGAAACGGGTTTACAGATGTCCTATATGCAAGAAGGAGGTCAAGATCGGCGACAGCCAGTGCCCGAATGGGCACGCATTGAAATGGGAAGGTGTAGTATAGATGTCCGAGACTGCGGCAACGAAAACATCTGAACCAGTGACACCAATCGTATCAACAGAGCTGGTACTGGACCGCAATGTCTTGTACCTTTACGTCCTAATCGTGAGCATACTCGGATTGGCTCTGATGTATAGCCTCTATCTGGGCGAAAAGTACCAGACGTTTTCCAGTGCAATAATTACAGCACTCACCACAATAGCAGGCTTCGCTATAGGAGTCAATACGAAATAAGAATAGCGGCAAAGCTACGACCGGACAATCCCCTAGAAAAAGCAAGGTTTGTTGATTGTATTTTGGAAGTTCGATCCGTCGATACAGCGTGATCCAGGGGCGATGCAGACAGCCATTAGTAAATAAAAAAACGAAATTTTGCTTTGTCATCCCAATGCCGTAAAGGATAGCGGTTCAACGATTCATTGGATTGTGCATCAAAAATGCCTGTAAAAACCAAGGTGCGGGGAGTGGGATTTGAACCCACGAAGGCCTTCGCCACAGGATAACCCATCCGAAGCCTTCCAAGCCCGGATCTTAAGTCTGGCACGCCCTGAGGGCGCCCTGCCCCGTTGTCCTGACTTGGGGATCCCCGCCCTGATTTGATATGCCTGTCAGATATTTAGACTTTAGCGATTACAGAAATATTTATTGGAACATCCCATGTCATTCTGTTGGGGGGTCCGTGGCGCAGACTGGACAGCGCGTTGGCCTTCTAAGTCAATGGTCGGGGGTTCGAATCCCCCCGGACCCGCCATCAAGCTTTTTTGTTCGTGAAAATGGATTTGATAAGAAAGAGTTTTTTAACAATGGGAAAGGCAATTATATCACCAAGAGAAACCAAGAATGCATTTGGTAGAGTTCTTCACAAAAATGTTCCTGAGCATTTTCAAGAGCAGGGAACATGATTCCCGAAGCATTGAAAGATGATAAGAGCCAAATTTTGAAACTCAAGGAATTAAGCGCGGAAAGATCTTTGGAATGCCAAAGTACGACCACCACCAACAAAAAAGGGAAGGACAGCCATGCGCTCCAGTAAATGTGCTTGTCTTCAGGAGATAGAAAGGCTACTCAATGAGCCACTATCGAGACTCGTCATTTTGGAAGATCTAGTAACCGCATATGCGAAACAAAGATCAGACGTGCCAGGGTACCAAGTCCCAAAAAATTATGAGCGCGCAATCTGATCGATTAGCCGACTACAATTCAATAACGCCAAGAGCCACAACAAAAATCAAAAAAATTATGTAGTAATAATTATAACTTAATTTAAACATATTCTACTTACTGTGGCGGCTTTGTCTGCTTCTTCTTCTCCTTCTTTGGAGCTGGAGTTGACATTTTTTCGCCTCTTAGGGGGTGACCCCCCACTTATGCAGATTATTACGGTTCAGGATATAAGGATTTTGAATAATTTTTTTAAAGGATCACCTAAACAGGCTCCAAAACGCAATAAAATCGGCAACGATTTAAACCTCAACATGTGGAATAGACAGAGTGTCCGCGCATTCTCGAAAACGCATTAAACAAACCTTATAGGAGGGTTAGTAATCAAAGGATTGAGGTGACTACGATGCCGGAGGGCAAGTTTGCAAATAGGGCAGAAGCCAAGCAGGGTGCAACGCAGCCAGCGATAGACCTGAAAAAGATGACCTGCAAAGAATGCGACCTTTTCACGGCGATGGGAAAGAGCGGACAGGGATACTGCAGGAAGACTGCTGCAAAAAAGAGCGCCACAAGCAAGGCTTGCAACTTCTTCAAGAAGAAATAACGCTGAGATTACGGCTCAGAAACTTGGTTCCAAGTGTATTGAGACCGACTCTACTGCGTGGTATTTGGATCTAAGCTCTGCTTCGATTTTCGTGGCAATGCTGTGGGCGTCTTCTAAGGAGATTTCCTTTCCGAACAGGCAACAGAACGTTACTGCGAACTTCCCAGAGATCTTCTTTACATCCAAGTCCCTCGTACATGCCACTTCTGGAAACCTCGCCACGATTTCCTTCAGGGATTTTTCCAGTTCGTTCCGCATGGAAACGGCGGTTTCGCTTGAGTTGATGTTGTTCCTAAATGGCTCTATGTGGGATGTAACGTTGGATATACGCCCGTCCAGGCGCTTTATCCGTTCCTCTAATCCGGTCGCAACCTCGTGCGCCTTTTTTAACTCCATTTCTTCCACTTCTATGTCGAACTCCACATCAATTCTGCTACCCTGCTCCGAGACCTGTATGTTGCTTATGCTCCGAACATCTTTAGTCAGCATCGCCTCATGCCTGATCTTCTCTGTAAGCGTTAGATCATGCTTAGAGATCGGTTCTGCATGAACCACGACATCAGCTCCTGGAACCGTTGACTTGATCTTGTCAACGACCGAATCGGTCAAATTATGGGCTTCCTCTAGGTTCAGATCGCCATCTACGTTTACATCGAGATCGACGAACGTTTTTGGCCCACACTCGCGTACTCTGACTCTCCCGACTTTACGAATCCCGTCGACTGATTCCGCGCTTTCGACAATTCTGTCGATAACTCCGTAAGGTGCCCCGTCCATAAGGGTGTGGACAGATTTTTTTAAGATACGATATCCGATGAAGGCGGTAACGAATGCCACCCCGATGCCCGCATATGAATCGAATGCGACGTAGCCCATCATTGTTGCCAATATACCTATTATTACTACCGAAGACGATATGAGATCCGTAGAGAAGTGTATCGCGTCCGCCTCCAGGGCTTGGCTTTTGTACTCTTTGGCAGTCCTCATCAGTGCACGGGAGCGGCTAAAATCGATGATCATTGATATGCCCATGACAAACAGGGCAGATAGCCCGAGATCAACTTCAACTTCCTTGAACAAAAGCCGGGATACCGCCTCATACAAAATCCACCCGCAAGTCACGAATAAAAGGGCAGTTTCCACAAGGCTCGCCAAACTCTCCACTTTTCCATGACCGTACATGTGATCAGAGTCGGGCGGAGAGTCGGCTATCCTGACCGCGTAGAAGGTGGTGAATGCTGCGATCAAGTCAATCGCGGAGTGGAGGGCTTCACTAAGGACGCCCAAGCTGTTTGTCACAATGCCGACCACTAACTTCATGGAGGTGAGGGCTACCGCCGCCAGTACAGAGGATAGGGCAACCTTCTGCTTCTTTGACGTATCTTGAGCCTCTCTAAGAGATTTTAATAAAAAAGATAAAAAGGTTTCTGAAATTTTAAACTCAGATATCCATCAAATTGAGGGCCGTGGTTTCGTCGTATTTTCTGCGTATGTTCTGCCTAAATGCCCGCAAGTGTGCTTCTCCCGCAAAAACGAGCGACCCCTCTGCCAGGTGACCGCCGAAGCACCTGCCATCCTTGTCTGCGAGGACCACATGGCAGTGGACGACCGTCTCACCGTCTTTTGATGCGATATTTCCGATCCCTGAGGCAATTTCTAGGGGCGTATCAAAAGTGTTTTTCCAGTACCTTTTCTCATCCTGCAGATAGTAGTACAAGGTTGCTTTCTTCAGTGCGCCTATAACTGTGAATACTCCAGCTCCGATCCTCAGCCCCTCCGCGGCATCCCTGATCGAGACCAGCAGGTCGGAATCGTGAGGGATCTTGATAAAATATTCCCCAGCAAAATCCACTTCTCTTATCCCCAAATCACTCACCAAAATAATTATCTTTTTGGGCGCAAAAATGGTTTTACCCGTCTGGTGTGGCGCTTGCTCTTCTTCGTCCTTACAACTGGGAGGTGCAACCTCCTTTGCAAGTACTGTGGTGGGAGCTTCCCTGAGAGGCTTGTGCCTACCAGACCGACTTACGACCTGCTGCTACTGAAGGAACTGATTGAGAGCGACAGTAACCCAGCAGTAGCTTTCTATGGCGGGGAGCCGTTACTACAACCCAAAGTCGTAAAAGAGGTAATGGACAGAATAGATGCAAAGTTCTTGATCCAGACCAATGGCACTCTTTTTGAAGGGCTCGAATGGGAGTACTGGAAAAGAATGGATTCGATCCTCCTCTCGATCGACGGAACCAAGGAGACAACGGACGGCTACAGGGGGGAAGGAACCTACTCTAAGGTGGTCTGGGCTGCAGAGCAGCTTAGGAAAAAGGGATATAGCGGGGATCTCATCGCCAGGATGGCCGTATCGGAGAAGACGGACATTTATAGAGATGTGTGCCACCTCGCAGGGCTGGGGCTTTTTGACCACATACACTGGCAGTTGGATGTTGGATGGAGCGATTCCTGGACGGATTTTGAAGGTTGGTGTGCACGCAGCTACGAGCCCGGGATCCTCAGGTTAATCGACCTCTGGATAAGAAGGCTTAAGAGGGGTGAAGTAATGGGGCTCGTTCCGATATTGGGGATACTAAAACGGCTCAGAGAGCCTTGCACAAACCCCCCTTGTGGGGCAGGGGTAGATTCGATAGCAGTCATGCCAAATGGGGATCTCAGGGCATGTCCAATCGCATACGATGCAGATTGGGCATTTCTAGGAAGAATCGGGGAAACCGACCTACGCGAGCTGATCTCCAAGCTGAGGAGGTGCAGGATAACAGGGGAGTGCCTAGCATGCAACCATTTGAAGGGCTGTGGAGGCAGATGCCTGTACATGAACAGGGAGAGGCTCTGGGGGCAGAGTGGCTTCAAAAAGATATGCGAAGTAACTAAATTTACCATCGATGCCATAGCCGAAATCCAACCTGAGGTTGAAGAGGCGTTGATCAGGGATGATGCGATACGTCAATACCTCGACTACCCAAAATACAACAACAGTACAGAGATCGTTCCATAAAGCAAATATAATAATAAAATATTAGAAAAATACGGGGGCTAATTCTTGAAAAGAGTAAAGGATCTTATGTCGAAGAGTGTGATCACAGTGAACAAGGAGCAGACTGTGGTGGAGGCAGCGAAGATTTTGAGTGAGCGGAACATAGGATGTCTTGTGGTCATGGATAATGGAAATCCGGTGGGAATGCTCACCGAGCGAGACATAATCACAAGGTGCATAGCCTCTGGGTGCGACCCCGCAAAGAAAAAAATCGGCGAGATAATGTCTTCTCCGGTGATAAGCGTCGAGCCGGAAACGACCGTCGTTGACGCGGCAAGGCTCATGGTAAGCAAGATGATAAGGAGGTTACCCGTGACCGAGGGCAATAAGCTTGTTGGAATTATAACCTCTTACGATCTAATTAAAGAAGTCTCTAAGGGCAAAAGGAAAGAAGACTCGTTGATTTATCTTGCCGCAGAATACGAGGTCTTTTAGAGACCGATTTCCTTTCTTTTTTAAAGTTTCCGAAAGATATAGAAGTCCACGGATCCGGCGCTTTGTTAATGTTTTTCAGAGTAGTCGAACATTGTAAAAGTAGATAATTCAAACAACCAGACCGGCAAAAAGTTTGCCAGATTCAACTTGTAGCAGATTAGGACCTCATCTCTATATAACGACCCTGATCACTAATCTGTTCATCTCTGCAGTCCTTGAAGAGCACCAGATACAACTTGAGGGACTCGATCTGACGCCGCCCTAACAAACGGGCACCGTTCCGAGTGCAAATTTAAATCAAAAAGCGTTTACCAAACATCTTTGACGCCTAAAGTTTCTTTGGTGGGCCGAGCCGGATTCGAACCGGCGACCACCGCCGTGTAAGGGCGGGATCCTAACCGCTAGACTATCGGCCCTCCTACAAGCGTAATCGCTTTCAGGTTTAAAACTTTATCCTGATTCCTGAAGGTTCTCCTCGATCTCGCGGATCTTCTTTTCCAATATGAAGATTATCTCCTGATTGTTCAGACTCTCAAGCTTTCCTCCACACGTCGGACATTGGAAATTTGTCTCCATGGCATCCTCGAAGGAGAGCCTGAGGCTGTCCTTAGAACATACGAAGAAAACATTACTTGTCTCGTACTGGAGCCGCTCTTTCAATCGGTTCAAGATCTTCTTCTTCTTCGAGTTCAAAAGTATGTTTAATCCAGTTTTGTTTATCCTCCAATAGTATTTGAACCACCCTGCTTCCTTATCCCTGACGCGCCTATAAGATACCAAATTCTGCTCGAATAACTGATACAGCAATTTACGTAGGTTATTGAGCTTCATTCCCGTCTTTGCGATGAGCTCGTCATCAGTGGTCTCTTCTTGCTCTGACAGCAGCTGGATGAGTTGGACAGCTTCCTCACCCACCAATTCCTTGACAATGGCTGCCAGAGCCTCGTTTGGCATCAATCCTCACCGCATCATCGTTTCTGACCTGGCTAATACACTAGTGAACCACTACTCTGAAAAAGCTTTTCTTCTGCACCTAATCCTTTCTTCGGAATAGCTTACTCTGAAGGGCTAGCCTGAAAGTTTTTCATTTGTCCAACTCTTCGACGACCTTGCCCCTCTCGGATGCCACGATGCGAAGCTTTGCATTTTCAAATTTGAGATTTTCCCACCTACCGCCGGTCACCCTGTCCAAGAAGACAGCTATTGCAGCCACTTCGGAGTGCGGTTGGCTGCCGACGGCGATGTTGAAGTCGGATAGCGAGAAGTATTCAGGAGGGACCTTCTCTCCTCCAACAACGACCAACAGGTCTTTTTCTTTCGGGATCCGCAATACAGTTTCACCTAGCGGGAGACCGTACATTGTTAAATGCGCAACGCAGCCTCCCGACGCCTTCCAATCGTGGACGGCTTTCAGCGGGCTCTTCACAAACTCAACCCAAAAGCCCCCGCCCCATACCCTCACGATCTTCTCTACGGATGACCTAAGCGAAGGGTCACGCGTACCGGAAATGTAGACTCCGCTGGCCCCGAAAGCCCTTGCAGTCAAGCACACGTGGGTCGTGATCCGCTTATCCCTGAATGCCCTGTGACCAAGCCTCAGGACAACAATACTTCTGGGGGGCATCATGTACACCTGGAGCTGGTCTTTCAGGAGCTTCGGTTCAGGACTTTCCGTCTTTAAGCACAGCGATATCGCCCAAGGTTGTACCTGATGGTAAGGGTGACTGCACGGTGTCGACTCGCTCCACGGTTGTCCTGAGTCTGATCTTGAGGAGGCGCTCTATCCTCTCGGTGAGGGAAGCGTCCGGATACATCTCACCGCCTTCGATCCTCCTGATCACAGACTCCTTCTCCCCCAGCCGCTTTGCCAGCTCGTCACGGCTCATCCCAACGCGCTCCCGTGACTTCCTGATCATCTCACCGTAATTCTCTATAAGGATGAACTCCTCAAACTTCTCCTTGGGTTTTTTGATTGTGAGTCGCTTAGGCCCGGGTCTAGGACTAGTCGTTTCGAATCGCTTGACCGTCGCTTTATCAACCTTAGTCCCGAACTTAGAGCATTCTTGACAGACTAGCAAAACGGACCGCTCGATGGAGACCCGGGCAGGGAATCCGACAATTTTTTTGCCGCATACCTCACAATTCATAAAAGCCACTGTTCCGAATCTAATGCAGTAGAGGATAAATCTAAACCTATCCCCAGCGAGTGTAGGGAGAGATGGCTGAAAATATTAGCTTGAAGGAAGACAGCACTTACCTGCTAATGCAGATAAAGAAGCTTGAGCAGAGAGCACAAGAGTTGGAAGCTGAGAAGAGGGACTGGATCTTCGAAAGGGAGAGGCTCCAGAGGGAGATCCAGTTGCTCAGGTCTGAGATAGAGAAGATCACCGTTCCGCCATATATTGAGGGATATGTCACTGACATTCTCCCTGACGGTCGCGCGGTGGTCAAGAGTTCAACTGGACCGTCATTAGTCGTTAACGTAATGAGGACCGTCGATGCCTCCCAACTTGTGCCTGGCAAGAGAGTGTCGCTTAGTCAGAGGAACTTTGCGATTATAGAGGTCTTACCGGACAACCTCGATACTTATGTACAGGTCATGGAGGTAGTCGAGTCCCCAAAAGTCTGTTATGAAGAGATCGGAGGGCTAGACGAGCAGATACGGGAGCTCAGGGAGCTCGTCGAGCTGCCGCTTATCAACCCGAGGATCTTCGAAAAGATCGGCATAGATCCGCCAAAGGGGGTCCTCCTTTATGGACCGCCGGGATGCGGGAAGACTCTCATGGCGAAAGCGGTGGCAAATGAAACGAAGGCTAGGTTCATAAAAGTGGTGGCATCGGAGCTCGTCCAGAAGTACATAGGCGAAGGTGCTAGGATGGTCCGAGAGCTCTTCCAGATGGCAAGGGCAAAGTCCCCTAGCATAGTCTTTATCGACGAAATAGACGCAATAGGTAGTCGAAGAGGGGACATAAACATCAGCGGGGAGAGGGAGGTCCAGAGAACCCTCCTCCAGTTGCTCAGCGAACTGGATGGATTCAGTGCAAGGGGGGACGTAAGGATCATCGGGGCAACCAACAGGATAGACTTGCTCGACCCTGCGCTGCTGCGCCCAGGCAGGTTTGACAGGATTCTGGAAATACCGCCTCCCGATGTCAATGGCAGGGAAGCCATCTTCAGGATCCACCTCTCGAAGATGAACATCTCCGATGATGTGAGTGTAAAGCGCCTCGCCTCACTAACAGACGGGGCTACCGGTGCCTCAATAAAAGCAGTGTGCACCGAAGCGGGGCTTTTTGCAATCAGGGAAGGCAGGGATCAGGTCGCGCTTGAAGACTTCATTAGGGCGATCGGCAAGGTCCTGAGGAAGGAGGGAGTAAAGAGTGCCCCGAGCGGGACCTACATTTGAGACCCCCACTTCAGAAGAGCTGAGGAGGCTTAGGGGGGTAGCGGATTATCAGTTCGGGAGGGGTGCTGGTGACGCACTCTTCCCCGATGGGATTCAGGTGATCAGGTCTAAGAAGACCGGCAAGATCAAGGGCATTCTCGTCAGGGGTGAACTCATCGCAACACTCAAGCCCTCTGACGGATACCTGGCTTTGAGCATAGCGGGGGGAAAGGCGCTAATGGAGGCACTTCCTCCGCCGAAAAGCAGGGTGGTGGCGATGGACGAGGTATCTGATTTTATCAAGGAGGGCAGGAACCTGTTCGCTAAGCATGTGGTAAGCGCAGACCCAAACATCAGACCCGGGGATGAGGTGGTTATAACGAATTCCAACGGTACGCTGTTGGCCGTGGGAAGGGCTGTGCTCAATGCGAGAGAGATGAAGTATTTTAAGACAGGACTTGCAGTAAATGTTAGAAGAGGAAACGGCTCCGAGTGATTGAAATGAAGAAGATGAGTCAACGGGAAATGAAGCGGATTATGCAAAAGATGGGCATGGGGCTCGAGGAGCTGCAAGGTGTTCTGAAGGTGACTATCCATTTCCGGGACAGGAGGCTGGTGATTCCAGACCCGCAAGTTACGCAGATGAAGGTCAGCGGTCAGACCATCTATCAGGTGGTAGGGGAAGCATTCGAAGAGAAGGAGAAGACAGAAACCAAAATCGAAATCTCTGAAGAAGATGCCCAACTGGTCTCCGCCCAGACCGGGGCTACAATCGAGCAGGCAAAGAAGGCCCTGGAGGCGTCGAATGGGGACCTAGCGCAGGCCATAATGCTGCTGACCTCTAAAGCATGAAGCGCTGCATTGTGGTTGCGAACTCCCTCTCTTGGTTGCTCCATTTTCTTGATGGCTTGTATCTGCCATAGACGCGCGTGTATTTCACAAGTCGGTCCCCAGAGCAGGGACATCTGGGGCATTTCTCATTGAGTCCGGCCGACACCTCTCCGCAACCCCAACAATAGGTGTAGTCTTTCGTGAAGCTGAAGAGTCCTATGTTCGCTGTCTCAAAGATCCGCCGCGCCTGGTTGCAGATGATCTCCGGGGTAGGGGATGGCTCATCTAGGCGGATATTGAAGAAATGGCCCCCCACCATCATGCTCTGGAATTGCTCCTCAACTTGGAGCCTCTTCTTCAGAGGGATGGGTCTGGTGAGCGGCAGAACCGAATGCTCAGTGTAGGGCGCAATAACCTTTGCATTCGCGAGACCGCTTGATATGTCCAGGCTGGTCAGCCGGTGAGCCGCGGGCTCGAAGGTTACGTATGAAGGCATGAGTCGGAGCTGCGGCATCTCTTTCGAATATTCCAACATGCTTTCCACAATCTTCTTCGAAATATTGAGTGGGAGCGGATCGTCCAAAATGTCAAGACCAGTGTGGAATTGAACTGCCTCAGGGAGCCCCACAAAACTGATCACTCCCGCCGAGTCATCAACCCGATAATACGGCGATCCCGATACCTCTTCCTGGAATAACGGGAGGAGCCTGTCTTTCATGCGATCTCGGATGACTTGTCGCTTTATCGTCAAAGCCTCCTTCGATATCTCCATCAGCTCTCTTAGGCGCTCCAGTAGCAAGTCGTCGTTCCCTTTGGCGGCATAGGCTATTCTGGGTAGGTTGATCGTTATATTTTCCAAAACTCCAGTTCTCAAGGTTCCAAGCTCGCTGCCCTTCCATGCCGAATCCAGCCTTGACAGACTAGCGTTGTATGCCACATTCTCTGTCTGCCAAGAGAGATCTTGGTTAACGAAATAGGGCGTACCCCACTTCCCAGCCATCTCACAGGCCTTTTCTAGGCAACTGCACCCTTCTTCTGCCACGAGTGTTTTCTTTCTGATTTTAAGGAAGATGGCAGGGTTCATAAAGGGTTTTCCAGATCCGTCTTTTGAACCCATGACCTCCAGCAGGAGGCGGGCTATGCGGAGGGACTCGTCGTGGAAATCTCCGTACTTCAGCCCTTCAGTATCGCCGACCGGGGCATCCGAAAGAAAAGCGGGCATGTCGGTCTCCAATTGAACCGCCACAGGAACTGAGCAACCTGCAATCGTGTTCAATAAGTAAACAAAGTCCCTCAAAGCACCCTTAACTTCGTCGTCGCTCATGCCAGAAGAATATGGAGCCAAGAATATGTTGAAGAAAGGGAGAGCTTGGGAGTTCGACACCAGTTCGGTGGAGACTTTTACGAGGTTGAGAATAGCATACAACGCCCCCTTTAGGGTTTTGGGGGCATGATGAGACGGAGCGATCGAGCCGTTCGGATCTGCGGCAAGCTTTCCGGAGAGCACAGGACGGAGGTCGTGTTGCACATCTGCTGGCCTGAGGATCCAATAATTTGCATTGTTCAAGTGAATCGCGCCGCTAAGGTGCGCGTCGGCTATGGTCCTGGGCAGTACCTTAAGCAGAAGGTACTCCTCGTAAACTGAGTCTCCTGCCAGAGAATGCACCTCTGCCGGAGAGTAGTACCCCACGTATGATGCGTTTTGTATTGTAGAGGTAACATCGTAGACAGGCTGTCCAAGTCGCGTAAGTGAGTGCCTATATTCCTCAAGCCCCTTCTCCAAGAGGATGGCATTCACGAACTCACGGATTAGGGCCGCGGTCAGGTATTTGACCTGTACCTTTCTAAGTCGCTCTTCTGCTTCCTTGGATATCGACTCTGCCAGTTTTCTGGGCACATTCGCCTCGCGAATTAATGCCTGAACTATCTTCTTCCTGTCGAAAGGCTCTATTGTGAGGCTCGAGGTCCTGACCTGCATCTCCCCTTTTTTTCTTCTGATAGCATCTTCCACACCATAAATGAAGCTGGCTACATCTTGGCCCAGGAGGGTAAGGTAATACTTTCCTGTGGCTTCATCTGAGGCGATGAGTTCCGAGTCGATCAAGGTCCTGAGGTGGTAACCAAACTTGCCCGCATCGCTCTTTGGAGCCATATTCAGCCGTTCCATGATCTCAGTGAATGAAAGCGACCCTCCCATACTCAACATCTTCAGGATTTCAGCCCTGATCTCGTTTGAGAGAGCGGAGAGTATGGACTCCATCAATCTCTCGGACGACAAAACTCCGCACCAATGTAAAAGAAGGTTAGCATGTAAAAAAAGGTGTAGGTGTGCCACTATAGTCTTGGTCGGAATTTTATCGCGTATTCGATAATTCCGGAGTCCCCGTCCTCCATGACCTTTCGTAAGACTGCTTCGACAGGGATCCCCGCTTTTACCTCTTCGGGTTCTATGTCCGTGATCTGCGACATGATGGTTGTCCCGTCCTCCAGTTTCACGAGACCGATAATATACGGCGAAGCCTTCTCGAACCATTTTGGGGGGTTCCTAACAATGGTGTAGGTAACGAGTGTCCCAGTCTCGGGGAGCCTGTATGCCTCAAACTCTACCGAGCCGCACTTAGCGCATCTACATCGTGGAGGGTAAACCACCGCGCCGCAGTCCTTGCACTTTGCAGCCTCCAGTCGAGACCTTCTGGGTATCTCTCTCCAATACCTGGGAACAGACATGCTTATCCTCTCCTGAGTATGCTCACGAATGCACAGGACCCCGACCCACCGATATTCTGGGCAAGACCCACTGTTGCATCTGGGACCTGCATTCTGCCTGCCCTTCCAGTCAACTGTAAGAATATTTCAGCTATCTGATATGCGCCTGTTGCCCCTACAGGATGTCCCCTCGACTTCAACCCTCCGCTTGGATTAATGGCGACCAGACCTCCCGGTTCAAACGCACCGTTCTCCATCATCTTGTGGAACTTCCCCCGCTCGCAGAATCCGAGATCCTCTAGGGAGATCGCACCGGTAATTGTGAATGTGTCATGGATCTCCGCGACATCTATGTCGGACGGAGTGACCCTTGCCATGCGGTATGCGCGGTCCGCTGCCACGACAGTCGACCTAAACGTCAAAAGGTCATCCCTCGAGGCGATGTTGATTGTATCGCTCGCCCCTGCGACCCCCGCCACCTCTACGTAAGCATCAGAATATCTCTTCGCATCCTCGAGAGGGCAGAGTACGACGGCAGCGGCGCCGTCCCCGACCGGCGCGCAGTCGAAGAGCGTGATTGGGTCGGAGATCATGTCAGAGTTCAAGACGGTCTCCCGCTTAATCTCGAAAGGCAACTGGGCGAATGGGTTCTTTGACCCGTTCCTGTGCATCATTACCGAGAGGTCGGCGAAAGCCTCTCTTGGTACACCATAGAATCCCATGTAGTGGCGCATTATGAGGGCGTTTAAAGAGACGAAGCTCGCGCCATAAAACAGTTCGTACTCAGCATCAGCAGCTTTTCCAAGCGAGAAGGTCGTGTTCCCCCCCACTCCGTCTGTGAGCTTTTCTACACCGCCAGTCAAAACGACATCATAAATTCCAGATGCAACTGCGGTATAGGCAGCCAAGAAGGCCGCCCCTCCAGACCCGCATGCAGCCTCCACTCGGTAGGCTGTTGTGGGGTTCATTCCCAAGTAATCCGCTAGAAGCGATCCTATGTTGTTCTGATCGGAAAGGTCAGAAGCACACATATTTCCCACTATCAGCGCGTCTACCTTGGGCGCGCCACAGCCGCTTAGCGCCGCAGTCCCAGCCTCTCCAAACAGCTCTTTTAGCGACCTTCTCCAGTGTTTGTCGACTTTTGTCATTCCTGCACCTACAATAGCTACTTTACGCATGGATGAACCCCCTAAAGGACGATCTTTCTTCGCATCTTTGCGTAGATGGAATATTCCAAGTTCTTCTTTCGGCGAATATAATCAGACACTTTCGGCGCCTTGTTTCGTCTAGAAGTTATCCCATCTCCCACGATTAGGCTGAAAGCGTCGCTTCCAGCCCCTGACCCGAAGCTCGCAAGAAAGATGCGATCGCCAGGCTTTGCGATGTCTAAAACTGCAGAAAGTCCAGTTACCGATGACCCGGCGTAGAGGTTCCCTATGCACGGGACCAAGAAACCGGCCTCGATCTGCTCTCTTTTAAATCCCAACAGCTTTGCTGCCCTTATCGGGAACTTTCCATTTGGCTGGTGGAAAACCGCGAACGAAAAGTCTTCGGGTTTCAAAGATAGCTCCTCCATCAATAGTTTCCCGGCGCTGATCACGTGTTGGAAGTAGGCTGGCTCCCCCGTAAAGGCCTCTGCGTGGGACGGATAGTCTTTCTTCGGTCTTCTCCAGAAGTCTGGAGTGTCAGTCACATAGGATACTGAAGCCTCGAACTTGGCTACGGGCTCTGTGTCTTTGTCCCCCCTACCCAAGATGATCGCGGTGCCACCACATCCGGCAGAGAACTCCAGCGCATCAGCCGGCGCGCCCTGCGCAGTGTCGGCTCCGATCGCCATCCCGTAGTCGATCATGCCCGACCCGACCAGCCCTATGCAGCACTGAATGGCTTCTGTACCCGCCTTACACGCGAATTCAAGGTCAGCTGCCAGCAACCGAGGGGTTGCGCCGAGCGCTTCGGCTACGATCGTGCCAGTGGGCTTCACTGCGTACGGCTTTGACTCTGATCCCACAAATATCGCGCCCAAATTGCTTGGCGCTACGCCGGCACGCTTGATGGCATTCTTGGCTGCCTCGACAGCAATGGTTGCCACATCCTCGTCCTGACCTGCGACCGCCTTTTCGTCTATTAGCAAGTCCTCTCTGAAATGCTTGGCAGACTTACCCCAGACCTTCGCGATCTCTTCAGCAGAGACCCGATATCTTGGGATGTAAGACCCCCAACCCGAAATAACTACATCTATAATCGGGCGCATTGGCTCACCACGTTCACAGTTTAAGACACACTTAACGAGGCAATATATTAGGACTACGTTTTTTGACTTATTTTATAATCGACTTTTGACGAATCAACCACGTAGCGCATGTAATGACTTGACGAGTTCTTCGACAGTTTCCTTTTTTGATAGCACCATAGGGATATTTTCAGCCTTTGCGAGCTCCACTGCAATTCTGTCCAGCCGCGTAACCCCGTGAAGGATGATCGCTGCAGGCTTCAGAGGCGTAACTCTCACCGCAACCATTGGAGACCTCCCTGTGCTTGTCTTTGTGAAAATCAAAGCCCTTTCAGCAGTAGATCCCATAAGCTGGTAGAAGTCTGCGCCTGACATTGAGAGTATCGCCCTTATGCTGTCGACCACAGTATATCCGAGTATCTTTTTATCCGAACAAGATGTGCATGTAAGGAACTCACCGTCTACCGCTTGAGAAACCTCGGAGAGAGAGAACGGAGAGGGGAACTCATACAGGTCGATTATAGCGTCTGAAGTCGTGCGCATGATGGAAGAAAACTGCCTTATCACCCTCCCCCCATGGAGGCTATCGATCGCTACAAGACCGACGACAAATTTCTTTATGAAGAGCGCGCCTGGCGACCTTCTTCTTCCGCCTTCATAATCGCTGATAACAGAGGGGGAGATCCCCATCTTTTCGGAAATTTCTAGCTGTGTGATCCCAAAGATCTCCCTCCACCTACGCATGATCTCGCCAGGTTCGTTTGACAGAATGATCTCTCCGATTATGCGTTTCATAAGGAGCTCCTTTGCTGCCTCCAATCAGTACACCGCCGAAGCATTGTCTCTAGTAGTGAAAATCAATTTCTATAAAAAAGTATAAAGAGCTGCCTTTTTTCTTTATTCTCTCTAAGGGGCTGTAGGCTAGCTTGGTCTAGACTGTCAGGCTCGGGCCCTGGTGACCCCGGTTCAAATCCGGGCAGCCCCACCAGCCTCTGGGCTTAAGGATCGCCTAGACAAGTAGCAATAGGCAGCAAAAGCCGTTACGATGCAGCACAGTTCTCCGGGAAAATCCAGTTGTGGAGAAATAGTCAAAGGTCATGCACGCCCATTGATCAGCTTGAACTGAATTCCTCGAACCCTGATCTTGAGAGAATATGCGTGATGGGAAATGTTTGAAAAGTGCGAGCAGAGCAATCTTTGGAAAATATGAGAAGTGCAAATATGGCTATAAGCCTGACGGAAAAGAACAGTTGGGCTAATGTTAACAGAAGAGAATGCATTGGCTTGAGATCGAAAGGCATAAGCTTAAAGCAAACATAATTCAAATTCACAATGCTTCAAAACCACACAAAATGCAGTGACCAAAATATTTTACTGCTACATTAAACTAAATTTATATAAACATTTTTTCTTATAAAAAGAATTATGTTATATAAAATTTTATAGAATAAAACAAAAATAATTCGATATGATTGTGTAGACTGAAAACATAGACATGTGCCATCTTTCCACCACCATGGTTTGCACAACACCAGTCTAGCGGCTTAACAAATGCGCCTAAGTGGTATGGGCTCTGAAGAGGAGAAATTAAAGCCGTAAAAGAAAGGAGCAATATTATAAACATATTACGTCCCAACTTGGCAATCTCATATGATTTGGTCAAAATGCTCTAGCTCACGTCGTTAATCCGCCGTGCTATTCTGTCCGTCTGGACGGCTCCATCTGTTTTGAAACAAAAATCACTCTATTTTAACAAAATTTAATATATTTACAACCCATCAATACAAATAATAAACTAGTTATTACAAAAATTATAAAATTATAGTGGTTTGCCGCACTTAGGGCAGAACTTCGAGCCTGGCTCTATCGAAGCGCCGCAACTGCTGCAGAAATTGACAGTTTGCTGAGATGTAACCGAAGGTGGGGGCGGAGGGGGAGGTGGCGGGTATGTCGACTGCGAGGTTCCAGGCGCAACGGCAGATCTCCTCCCTTCAGTGTAGACCAAAGCAGCCGACCTGAAGATGAAGACGCTTACCGCTGGTGAGATTATAATCGAGAGCAGCCACCCGATTATCGGTATAAGCCCGATAAGCCCTACGATGAAAACGATTACGAGCAAGGCTATGACCCATAAGATGTACGCCCCCCACCCCACGCTCCGGATAATGTCGAAGATCTCACCAAATGCAAATGCCTTCCCAAAGTCTTTCTGTTTGATCATATTGATGACAGCCATGTAGAAGACTATGCTCAGAAGGAAGGCTAGAACCACGCCTGCAATCAATGCAACGATAGCGAAACCTCCAAGGATAACCCCCGGGGTAGGACCCACTAGAGGTATCGAGGAAATAGCGAAGAGTGATGGGCCCAGCAGAAGGAGTGGCACGATCATGTAGATTATCCCTGCGATCAATACCTTGAGACCCTCAATAAAGAGGGAGGAATAACCGCTCAGTGGAGGAGGCGCGTTATTCTCTGGAGTTTCACTCGCTACCCTTGCCGCATAACCGACCACAATAAAGTTCACAATAGGGATTATGCTGAATATCACCAGCAGCAAAAGTCGCCCCAGATCACTGAATAATTTTTGCGCATACTCAAATGAGTCGCTTAAGTTTTTTCCTAGATCCATGTTAAACTCCTCATTAAACATCAAAACATATGTTATATATAACCCTATCAACAAAAGCAGTCAAAAAATTACAGTAAGGATTCCTTTTTCAGAATCCCCCTGCCTGCGATGATGCCGTTGGCTGCCGCGCCTACAATTCCCCTCGAGAGTCCGACCCCGTCTCCAGCCACAAAGAGGTTTTCGACATTCGTCTCGAGGTCTTTGTTCACCTGGAATTTGTTTGCGGAGAATTTTATCTCTGGTGCATAGAGGAGAGTCGATGAGCTCGCCACACCGGGAATGATCTCATCGAGCTTTTCCAGACCTTCGATGATGTCTGAGACGATCCTGTGAGGCATAGCCATCGCTATGTCCCCAGGCGTGGCCGAGAGCAGCGTCGGCTTAATTTGGCTGTGGGAGATCCTCGTCCAAGTCGACCTCCTACCCATGCGCAGGTCGCCCAACCTCTGGATGAGCGGCTCCCCGCCCCCTAGTATCGTCGCTTGCTGGACGACCGAGCGCCCGTAGGCGGTGGTGTCCTCCACCGGCTCCGTCAGGACCACCCTCACCAGGAATGCAAAATTGCTGTTTTCGGAGGTCGTCTCTGTCATCGAGTGTCCATTTACACCCACAAACCCGTCGTAAACCTCCTTCACAACATACCCCTGGTGATTCACGCAGAAGGTCCTCACGAAGTCGTCGTATGTGTCGGTGTAGATGTGGAACTTCGGATCTCGGTTTACCTGAATGATTGGCTCCATAACGAATGCCGGCACCTCAACCCTTACGCCGATGTCGATCGGCTCGTGCTTTGCCGGAATCGAGAGCCGTTTGGCGATCTCAGCAGCCCAGTTTGCACCCACCCTGCCCGGCGCCAAGAGGATGTATTTTGCGGTCTTTTCGGAACCGTCTTCGAGGATAACCCTGCCTAGCTTTACATCATTGACGCGGGTCCCCAACTGAAATTTTACGCCTTTTCTCTCAAGGTCAGACTTGAAGTTGTTAATCACCTTTGGTGCGCCGTCGCTCCCCATATGCCTTTGGGTGATGGGGAGAAACTTTATCCCTACGGATGCAGCCCTCCGTTGCAGATTCACGGCCTCATCTACGTCGCCACTATAGACTTTTTTCGGGGCGCCATATTTGACGAAGATCGAGTCCACATAGTTGACCAGATCCCATGCTTCTTTCTCGCTGCTCGTAAACTCGCCGAGGTCGCCACCTATGTCTGGCCTGAGGTTCAAGAGACCGCTCGAAAGGGTGCCTGCGCCGCCGACCCCGCTCATTATGCTGCAGACACGGCACTTGGTACAACTCTTATAATTCTGGACCGGGCACTTCCTCTTGTCCACGTCGTATCCCTGATCTATGACGAGGACGGAAAGCTTCCCCTGTGCCTTTTCAGCAATCTCGTAAGCCGCAAACATACCTGCCGGACCCGCACCGACGATGATCACATCGTAATCCAAAGACGACACCACAGAGGTTCAGATGAACAGACAGTTATTTATTTTGTTGCCAAGATTACTTCAGAAGTGTTTCAGATGGATGACTCCCACATGACAGCTCAAAACGGGATGCCTGGGCTCAGGGAAGGAGAGGCTCCGAAGAGCAACGAACAGAGAATATCAAAGGCATTAGAAGCTGTGGAGAGCGGGGCTGTGAAGAAGTATGTATTCAAACCCAGCATGAGGACTGTTTGGATCGTGGTTGGGAAAGAAAGAGAGTACCAAGTGATACCAAAACTGTATTGTCAGTGCGATGATTTTTACATAAATGTCGTCATAAGAAGGAAGGCGACTGCATGCTACCATCTAATTGCTCAGGAGATCGCCGAAAGTCAGGGCAAATACGAGAAGTATAATGCCACGGATACCGATTTTTTAAGGCTCAATAAAGAATGGAAGAGGCAAACAGCCTAGGTGAATAGATTTTGATGCATACTCCTGCATGGATTACCTCCGGAACGATGGAGATGTGGGGGAGATGGTGATCCCTATGAGCGATTTCGACAGACTATTCAGTTCCCTTAAAGAGAAATCAGGACTCATCGAAACCGAACTCAAAAGTCGGATAGAGGATAAAAAAAGTTCTTTAGGACATCTAGTTAATGATGATGTCGCACTGAGGTTGGTGGCGAAGGATCTTGGCGTGAACATTTATGAGGAACAGACCGAGAAACCTGCGGTTAAGATCGAGGATCTGATACCAGGGCTGAGCAACATATCTGTCTCAGTCAGGATCCAAAGGGCTGGAGAAATCAAGGAGTTTACCAGAAAAGACGGCAGTCGTGGGAAGGTAGCGAGGGTTAGGGTGGCTGACGAGACTGGATCTGCTACGCTTGTCCTCTGGGACGAAAGCGCATGCATCGTTTCCGAGCTGGTTGAGGGCACCACAATATCAATCCATTCTGCATATACCAAACAGGGGTTCAATGGCGTTGAGCTGCACATAGGTCAGAAAGGCAGAATCGAGATCATTTCGAAATCTGAGAATACGCTAAAAGGAACCGTCGTAAGGGTTTACGACCCAATCGATTTCACTAGCCGAGATGGAAGACATGGCAGGGTTGTCGCGTTCACCGTTAGAAACGAGCAGGAATTTAAGGTACTGGTCTGGAACCCTTCAGACAACATTGTGTTGAATATTAAGGAAGGGATTGTCGTTGAGATCGTAGGTGGAACCAGGAAGAGGGGGCTAAACGGGGAACCCGAGATCCACATAAATAACGAAAAGATCATCAAATTTCTTAACCAAACTTCGGACATTGATCAGATGAAAGC
This sequence comes from Thermoproteota archaeon, assembly GCA_030055575.1. Taxonomy (GTDB): domain Archaea; phylum Thermoproteota; class Methanomethylicia; order Methanomethylicales; family Methanomethylicaceae; genus Methanosuratincola. The sequence continues at coordinate 19,911 of JASFYL010000003.1, forward strand.
CAAGAGGTTGTCCGAGATAAAAGACGAAGAGAAAGACCTAGTCGTGGAAGGGATAATCGAAAGCGAATCGAACCTCTGCGATACCCAGAGTGGGAAACAATACGTCAGATTACTTCTTAGAGACCAGGAGGCGACCCTCCCAATAACATTCTGGAACGAAAAGGCGGAAAGAATCGCAAGGATGGCGAAGAGAGGTATGCGGATGAGGATCGAGGGCTGCAGTTCGAGATTCACCCCCAACGGCCTTGAAATAATAGTCAATAGATGGAGTAGAATTATATTGAATTAAACCGACGGATACAGAAAGGTTCTTATTTGCTATTTTTAGAGGGTAAGACGTTCAGAGAGATGATGGTCGTGGGAGGTAGAAAGAGGAAGAAGGTAGTAAGGCGGATGAAAAGAAGCATACCCAAGATATTTTCCTGCCCCAATTGTGGTGAAAAGACGCTTGCAGTCGAGATCAACAGGGAAATGGGCATAGCCGAGATCAAATGCGGCAAATGCAAAATAAACTACTCGCTGGAGATCTCGTCTGTGGAGCACGCGGTCGATGCATATGGAAAGTTTATCGACAAGTACTACAGCGAGGAAAAGGAGGATAGAAATGAAGAGGGTTGAAGAGTACATAAATGAAAAGATAAAGTCAAAAGGATGCATACACATGGCGCTTGTCGACCCAGACAAGTGCACTCCGGAAGAGGCGCGCTCAATTTCGCAAAATTGCCAAGAGCTCGGGAGCTCGGCATTGATGATAGGAGGATCCACCTGTGTGGGAGGGGGGCCCCTAGATGAGACGGTAAAAGGCCTGAAGTCTGGCTCTGGGCTGCCCGTCATCTTGTTCCCAGGAAGCCTCTTCGGATTGAGCAGATACGCGGACGCAGTCTGGTTCATGTCGGTGCTGAACTCCACAAACACCTACTACATGACCGGGGCACAGGCGATAGGTTCGAGGATGGTGAAGGAATACGGTTTGGAGGCGATCCCGCTCGGATACATCATAATAAGCCCCGGAGGTACCGCTGGCTTCATAAGCCAAGCTATGGCGGTTCCCTACGACAAGCCAGAGGTGGCATCCATCTATGCACTTGCTGCCCAGTACATGGGTATGCGCTTTGTCTACCTAGAGAGAGGCTCTGGTTCAGATTCCCCGGTATCCCCCAAGATGGTTCAATCGGTTAAGCAAACCGCCTCCAATGTAAAACTGATTGTCGGAGGCGGAATAAGGACGAAGGAGCAGGCCAAGGAACTAGCTAAGGCTGGTGCAGACATAATAGTGACCGGAAATATAATCGAAGAAAAGGGCATCAACGAGCTGAGAGATATCATCGGGGGAATCGAGGAAGGAGTAAATGAAAGAAGCGTTTAGGAGAGAGCTCCTGAGGAAAACAATACATCTATCCGGTATCACCGTCCCCATTGTCTACTACTTTTTCAATCGAGAGTATGCACTTCTTTACACATCTGCATCCCTACTACTATTCGTTTTTCTGGAGTATGTGAGGATTCGCGCACGCTCCATATTTCCATTTTTGAGGACGGTTAACGCCATTCAGAGGCAGAGGGAAAAAACAGCAATGGCTGCGAATGTCTATTTCTGCGTCGCAGCGGTAATTTCGATATACTTCATGAGCGGCCCGGCGAGTATAATCGGGCTCGGCACAGCCCTCGTATCGGATGCCGTAGCAGCTATAGTCGGAACAGGGCTCGGGAGGCATCTTTTGAAAAAAGGGAAGAGCCTCGAGGGAAGCTCGGGCGGTGCATTGTCCAGCATATTTATATCGTACATAATGGGAGCCGATCCAGTTACTGCGCTCGCGCTCGGGGGCATCTTTTTGTTTGTAGACCTGAATGATTTTGGGTTTGATGACAATTTTACAATGCCTTTACTAATGGCAGTTACCGTTGAGTTGATGAGGGCACTCCCATGGGTTCAGGGATGAGTGAGAACTATTTCACCTGGCTGGAAGAGAAGACCTCAGAACTTTATGCGCTTGCAGAAAAGGCAAGAAAGAAAGGGCTGGATCCGAAGGATACCGTAGAGATTTATAAGGCGCAAGACCTCGCTTCAAGAGTAGAGGGGCTTATCGGCTTAAAGGGGATTGCTGAAAGGATACGGGAGCTTGACCTCAAGTTCTCAAGAGAGCAGACCGGATTTACAATAATTGAAGAGATAATCAACGGAAGGTTTGGGAAGTTCGAGGACGAGGTGGCGGCGGAGTACGCTATGAGGACTGCGCTAGCAATAGTCACCGAAGGAATAACTGCCGCGCCTTTACAAGGTATTGATAAGGTAAAGATCAGGACAAATGCAGACGGCACCAAACACCTTGCAGTATACTACGCCGGACCGATGAGGTCGGCTGGGGGCACCGAGCAGGCACTTACAGTCCTCTTCGCAGAGAAGATCAGGAAGTTGCTGCACCTCGACAGGTACAAGATAACTGAAGAGGAGATAGGAAGGTTCATCGAGGAGCTCAGGCTGTATGAGAGGAAGGTATCGAATTTCCAGTATCACCCTTCTGATGAGGATCTCAGGAGGATCCTCCCAAACATACCAATCGAGATTACCGGCCCACAGACCGACGACATCCAGGTTTCAGTTTATAGGAACCTGCCAAGGATAGAAACGAACAGCGTGCGCGGTGGAGCGCTGCGAGTCGTAAATGACGGAGTGTATGGGAAGGCTTCGAAGTTAAAAAAAGTCGTCGACAAGTTGGGATTCACTGACTGGGAGTGGCTGACAAGAATTAAGAGCGGGGAGAAAAAAGAAGAGAAGGACTTCATGGGCATCACACCAGACATAAAATACCTGGTGGATATAGTTGGAGGGAGACCGATATTCTCCCACCCCTCAAGGTTCGGCGGATTCAGGTTGAGGTATGGCAGGTCCAGGAACACCGGACTGGCTTGTGTGGGGATAAATCCCGTAACCATGATAATTCTTGAGAGTTTTATTGCGGTTGGTACGCAGCTCAGGGTGGAAAGACCGGGCAAGAGCGCCACCATAACCCCTGTGGACGGCATTGAAGGACCGGTTGTGAGGTTGAAGAATGGGGATGTGTTGAGGCTAGAGGACGAAATCACAGCTGAGAGGGTAAAGAACGACGTGGAGAAGATACTTTTTCTTGGGGACATGGCTGTCGCGGTGGGCGAATTCCTTGAGAATAATCACAGACTGATGCCTGCAGGTTACTGCGAGGAGATTTGGTCAGAGGAGCTCGGGCAAAAAATCAAGGATAAATTTAATGGGCGTTATGATCTTGCGTCGGTTCACCTTGGGATAATGGTGGAGAGGCTCAGTAACTTCGTCAACCTTCCAACCTTATTGAAGCCATCCCCAGAAGAGGCGCTAAAGATATCAAGGTCGCTTGGTGTGCCGCTCCACCCAAGATACACGTACTTTTGGGAGAGGCTCCACGTCGAAGAGCTGAGAAAGTTAAGGGCATGGTTCAAAACATGGCGAACAAGTAACGGACTTGAGCCTATTCCGGAGATCAAGAGGCTACTTGAAACGGCATGTGTTCCACACCGACTCGTAGGAGGGAAGGTAGTATTCGAAGATTTTCCAATAATGGAAGCCCTCTTCGGCACCGAGAATGACTCGAACCAAAGGAGTCCCTTGGGCTTCCTGTCAGAGATCTCCGGCTTGTGTCTGAGAGAGAAGGGCAGAAGCTTCATCGGTGCCAGGATGGGAAGGCCGGAGAAGGCCCGTGAGAGGATGATGAGCCCGCCGACGCATGTGCTCTTCCCAGTGGGCTTGGCTGGAGGGCCTCAGCGCGATCTCGCAAAGGCAGCTTCGGGAGGAAGTTTTGTAACAGCCATAAACATCAGACACTGCAAAAATTGCAGCAAAATCGTATTTGAAAGAGTGTGCCCTGATTGCGGGGGGAGGACCACTAAAGTCTACACTTGCCCCAACTGCAACCAGAGAGAATATTTCACGTGTGATGATGGAACAGGGTCCTGCCCAAAATGCGGTTCGAAAGCCGTGCCCTACGAGGAAAGATCGATATGCCTTGAATTGTTTCCCAAGCTACTCAAAAAGCTTGAGGCGAACAAGGACCTAACAGTCAAAGGAGTCAAAGGGCTTTCTAATCCAACAAAGGTTCCAGAAACCCTTGAAAAGGGGATCCTGAGGAGCAAACACAAAATCTATGTCTATAAAGACGGAACGGTAAGATACGACATAACTAATGCGCCGCTGACACATTTCAAACCATGTGAAGCACATGTCAGCATTGAGAAATTGAAGGAGCTCGGATACACCAAAGACATCTTCGGAAGAGAGCTCGAAGATGAAAACCAGATACTTGAATTGAAGGTTCAAGACATAATCGTCCCCTTCAGCTGTGGGGAGTACCTCTACAGGACGTCGAAGTACGTCGACGAAATGCTAATCAAGATCTACGGCAAGGAACCGTTCTACAATCTGAGGAGCCGCGAGGAACTACTTGGGCACATAGTGATAGGGCTCGCCCCGCACACATCGGCGGGGATCATCGGAAGGATCGTTGGATTCACCGAGGCGCGTGTCTGCTACGCGCATCCATTCTGGCACGCAGCCAAGAGGAGAAATTGCGACGGAGACGAAGACGCGATCATGCTTGCGCTCGAGGCGTTCATAGATTTTTCAAAGGAGTACCTGCCAGACAAGATAGGCGGTCTGATGGATGCCCCCCTTGTAGTCACGACGACCATAGACCCCACCGAGGTCGACGACGAGTGCCACAACATGGAGACCACCGTACCCCTCCCACTCGAATTTTACAGGCTTTGCGAGGAATACAAGGAGCCCAAGGAGGCACTCAAGTGCTTAAAGATCGTGAAGGACCAGCTCAGGACAGCAGAGCAGTACAGCGGGTTGAGGTTTTCTATACAAACCGACAGAATTGACCGCGGACCGCTGACAACCCTATACGACAAGATAAAATCGATGGTGGACAAAGTTGAAAGGCAGCTTTGCCTGGCTGAGAAAATTTCTGCGGTCGACTGCAGAGATGTCGCAGAGAGGCTCCTAAAACACCACTTCATCCCGGACCTAGCAGGTAATCTAAGGGCGTTCTCGACACAGAGGCTGAGGTGCACCAAATGTGGGGCGCGCTACAGGCGGATACCGCTCAAGGGCGTCTGCGTCCGCTGCAATGGGAACATAATCCTCACAGTTCACGAGGGCAACGTTAAGAAGTATCTTGAGGCTGCCACTTCGTTGGCAGAAAAGTACAACCTCAGCCCGTTCGTCAAGCAGCAGATCGCGCTTATCGGTCGTGGGCTCTATGCGCTAATCACAACACAAGAGGAAAACGGCGCCAAAGAGGATGAGGACAGCTACGAAATTGGCTTGAGCCAATTTATGGGGTCACAGTGACTTGATCAGATCAACATCGTAGATTATTCCTACAACCTCGTCCCGGACATTTGTGACGGGCAGCTGATCTATGTCGTGCTTCAACATCTTGTTGGCGCACTCAGATATGGTTGATGATTCGCTGATGGTGATGCATGGAGTGGACATAACCTGATGGATCGGGAAGGACGGCAATGAAATCTTTTGTTTCGATATGTAGAGGACGGAAGAGGTCTCCCAATCCCATTCTTGGGACTCTGACCCGGATTTGAGCACAGACTTCTTTTCCTCGATCTTCGTCTCGACAAGGCGTATCAAGTCCGTGTTAGAGACTATGCCGGCGACTCTCTCTTGGTTGTCGATGATCAAGAGGGCGTATTCTGATGCCATGCGCATGACCCTGTTTACGATATTCACTGGAGTATTGCCCCAGCAAGAAAGAACCCGACGGCGCATATAATCGGATACCTTAGCGCTAGACTGGGAGTTGGCGATCACCTTGTGAACCAGATCGCCGACGGTAATTATTCCCTTTAGTTCGTTGTTGGAGACTACGGGCAGGCGACGAAACCCCTTCCTCTTCATCGTATCGAGGCACTCATCGAATGTGGCATCCAAGTCTACAGAGACGACTTCTCGGTTCATGATCAGCGCGATTTGCTCTTCGTCAGGATGCCGCAAGATGTCCTCTCTCGTTATGATGCCTATCAATTGCCTGGTCCCTTTCTTGACGACAGGCATGCCCGATATACGCTTCTCCTTCAGCACCCGCAGCACCTGCTCCCTGCTACCGGGAACCTCGGCATAGATCACGTTTGGATTCATCAGCTCAGATGTCTTCAAGCCCCCATCCCCAACCAACCCATCCCTGCCCATCCCAACTCAATAGCTCTTCAGCGTCACCTTATCTTAACATGGGCGTAGGCTTCAGTGTCGCTTGAGAAACAATAGCGAACTTTCTGGAACGGACTCCGCAGCTCTGAAACTCGCAGCGAGATCTCCTTTGGGTCAGAATTGTCCACTATGATTGCCTTCATCAGGTCTGCGATCTCTACCATCTCCGACTTCCCCATTCCTAGGCGCGTGAGCTCCTGAGTGCCTATCCTTATGCCGCCGGGCGCACGGTAGTCTCTGCCCATCCTCTTGTCATATGGAAGAAGGTTCCTGTTCACAATGATGCCGGCTTCTTCAAGCCTCTTCTCTATTTCAAAGCCGTTTCCGTATTTTGAAACATCGACCAGCATCATGTGGGACTCGGTGAACCCCTTCTTTTCGTAAAGCACCTCGATGCCGCGCTCGTACAGTGCCTGGGCCAAGGCTTTCGAGTTAGTCACAATCGCCCTCGAATAATCACTATAGAACTCCAATGCCTCGGCGAAAGCAATGGCTACCCCTGCCACCGCGTGGAGGTGGTGGTTGCTAGAGAGACCCGGGAAAACTGCTTTCTTCAATGGTTCCGCATACTCTTCCCATGAAACGATGGTCCCATGCTGGGGACCTGCCAGGGTTTTGTGGGTGCTCATTGTCATGGCATCCACTCCGTCTCTCAGCGGATCCTGGAATATGCCTCCCGCGATTAGCCCTGCAACATGGGCGGCGTCGTACACCACCTTTGCGTCATATGTCTTTGCAAGGTCAACGACCTCCTTGACTGGATGGGGGAAGAGGAAGACGCTTGCGCCGAGGACAAAGATGCGTGGGGGCTTTCCCTGCGAGTCGAGCTCTCGGACAATCTTCTCGGTCCCGTCCAAGTCGATGTTGAACTCCTCCTCGTCGAAGGGATAGCTGTTCACATCCAACTTCCTGACCAGTCCCGCCGTCCCCCCCAATTTCTCCTTTGCATGGCTGATGTGCCCACCGGTGGGGATAGAGAAGGACATCATTACATCGCCCGGATTGGAGAACGTCGAGAAGACTGCCAAGTTGGCAAATACCCCGGAAATCGGCCTTACGTCAACAAACTCTCCCTTAAAAAGCGCCTTCCCGAGCTCGATCGCAAGGCGTTCTGCCTCGTCCAAATACCTGCACCCAGCGTATACCCTTTCTCCAACCCACCCCTCAGCGTAACGGTTTCCGAAATCGCTAGCCAGTGCTTCCCTCACTGCCGGGCTGGGTACATTCTCGCTGGCTATCATGGGCAGCGAGTTCCTTATGGCGTTATGGTGATCCTCAATACTTTTCAAGATGGCTTCATACGACTGCCTACCTGCAAGTCTTTTCCCTGGCACAAAAATTACCTCCAGCTGTCTAAAACAGAACTATATAGTACTACGAGCGTAATATACATAATGTTTAATAACACCAACAGGCAGTAAATCCCAAGGTGGTAATGGTGCCAGCCAAAAAACAGAAGGAAAGGGCGCCGATGCCAATGTCAGGGGCAGGGTTGATGCGGTTCTTCGAGGACGAAACCCACGGCATAAAGATCAGACCCCACTACGTCGTACTGGGTTCGGTAATACTCATGAGCACCGTAATATTGGCACACGTGCTCTTCGGCTAGTGCTCCAAGGGCTCAGCATCGAACCCCATTCTCTTAAGCTTGTTTGCGAAGAGCCCAGCGTACCCATGAACGGTGTAAACTTTCTTAGGGCCGCACTCTTCCACAAACCGCAGCAGCTGCGCATAGTCGGCATGACTGCTAAGAACGAACGTGGCATCAGCAGCTCTCTTTCCGAAACGCAACCCCCACCCAGTAACCATTGCCACTTTGGCATCTGGATGCACCAGCTTCACTGTCTTCAAGTTCAAGGAAGTAGGGAACAGGCAAACACAGTTCTTGGATCTAAGCAACTCCTCCCCTTCTTTTGCCATGTCATAAAATACCAAATCCCCCCCAAACGAGTTCACTGTGCGGTTAGTCTTGGTTATTGAGGGGTGGGTCACCACTGGTATCGAGGTGTAAAGGTTGAAAAGCCGGGTAATCTCCTGTGCCTTCCCTACAGGGTATACGAAAAAGCAAGGAACATGACCTTCCATTATGGTCGTTGCTGCCCATTGCACGATCGAGTCATAAACCTCCTCGCGATTCGGGAACACGAAGTCGGGACGACCGTATGTCGTCTCAATCGCGAGCACGTCACAATCACACGGGGAAATAGCCCGCTGGGTCAGCGAGTCTGTAAAATTAAAGTCCCCCGTATAGAAAAAAGTCACACCGTCACCATCGAGAAGCAGGGCTGCCGAACCAAAAACATGCCCCGAATTTACTGCCTTTAGCTGGAAATCATGGACCGGGATACTTTTACCATAAAGGCATGGTACGACATTTCGCGGTTTCCTGTCTGAAACAGCCTCGTAGAGGGCGGTCGTCTCCCTCGTCGAATATTTGATCTTGACAGGATCCGTGAAAGCGACGGTATGATCCATGTGTGCATGGGATACGAATGCAAAGTCATAGTTGGGAGTTTTCTTTAAGGGATCCAGGATTATCGAGGCACTCTCCGACGTAACAAGAATGCCATTCTGCCACTTGACAGAGAACAACCCCGCCCCCCCCAACGCACTGATGTTCTGCGGAATAAGTTTTTAACTTTTATCGAGGCTTTGATTAGCCATGAGATGAAGAAACATTGGACTTTACCTCGCAACTTGTAAAGCGCTACAAGTCCATTTTCAGCCTGCCGAGCCAAAACACACTCACTTTTGAGATCCTGGTCCTGAGCGTCCTAGCAGGGGTCGCCTCTTATTGGATGGCAATTGGGGCGGATGGATGGAAAATAGGTCTTGTAGATGGGCTGATCTCTTTCGCGGCAACTGGATTTGCGTGTTCCGCGATAATCAGCAGGTCCAAGTTGGAAGAAAGATTCCTGACACTCAGAAGGTCGCTGGGGTTTATTTTATTCGGTATCCTTTTCACGTATGTAGGGATTTTGATGGGCAGCTTTTTTTCCAGGCTGCTTGCTGATCCCTTGATCTTGGAACGGGTTTACTATCTATCTTGCGGGGTCGTCGTCGCATACTCTTATGTTGTTATGTCATCGGTATCCAATTCGCCCACACATAAGATCCTCCTCAAGAGTGTCCTGCAGCCGTTCTCCATAGTTATAGCCCATTCTGCGGTCATATTATGGATCAAGCAGGAGTTTTATCCCGAACGCATCCTCGCATTCTTCCTGGTGGCGTTAACATCCCTGATCGCCTCAAAGTGGTTTTATACAAAACTAGAGACGGTAGGCGAGAGGACTTCGGGCTTAGGGAGCATCTCCCTCTTTAAGTCATTTATAGGTTCCCTAATTTTGGAAGACAATGAGTTATTGGAGAAGGACCTACAAAAGATCTCAGTAGTAAAGGATGTGGAAGTAAAAACAATCACGTTAAAAAACAGGGAAGGGGAAGCTATGCTCGTAGCCCCCTTGGTGCACCCGGGTCCTTTCAAGAATGTGGGGGGGGCGTCCCTACCCACGAAAATCGCCGAAAAGCTAGGTGAGACAGGCAAAGTTCCTATAATATTCCACACCCCCACAACCCACGAACAGGATCCTATCCTTAGTGGGGATTGTGAGAGAATTACAGAAGCCATTCTTAGAACCCAGAATGCAAGGGGCATGTCGACAGCATCGGCTGCAACCAGCGTCAAAGTCGGGAACATCACAGCAACAGTGCAAATATTCGGCGATACCCCCCTGGCTGTGATAAGCAGGTCACCCATCCCTACAGAGGATCTGCCCTACGAAATTAACGAGATTTGCCTGAAAAAGATGAGGGAATTTGGCTATTCTGATGGAATCGTAGTGGATGCCCATAACTCGATGGAGGCGACTTACGAACCACTCACATCTGAGGACTGCTCAAACATAGTTATGGCACTGGAAAGGGCGCTGGAGGGGATAAGTCCGAATGGAAAACTCTCCGCTGGGTTTGCGCAGCTTAAACTAGAGGAGTTCTCACGAAGGGAAGGAATTGGGGAGGGAGGGATAATGGCGCTAGTAACAGAAGTTGACGGGAGAAAGTCGGCTTTCGTTTCCATCGATGGGAACAATATGATCAGCGGACTACGCGAGAAGATTTTAGCAAAACTCCGCGTCGCGGGTTACGAAGTGTCCGAGGTTGCAACCACGGACACGCATGTCGTTACGGGAACGACTGGGGGGCAAGGCTATTTCATCCTAGGAAAAGCCATCCCTGAAGCGATCATCCTGGAAAAGGTGTTGCAGGCAGTCCGCTTAGCGGAGTCTAATAGATCCGACTGTTTAGTCGATTTCTCTAAAACTAGAGTCGAGAGCGTGCACCTTCTCGGCGAGGAAGGGCTCAAAGTCCTATGGCGCACTACCGAGAAAACGATAGTCAGCGCAAAGCGCAACCTAATCATACTGCTAGGCGCCCCGATATCGGTGGCGCTAATTTTGTATCTTCTCTTTTAAGTCACACCATTGACCTCGCTAAATCACAAATGCTGATCAATCACGCCTCCGATAAAAAACAACCATGTTCCATAGGATCATCATTAAATGATGATAAAAATGAAACTGCGCAATCATTCAAAGGAGATCGATGGCAACTTCTGATGGTCTTTTGATGGTCGCCAGGAAGCCGTCCCGGGAAAAGCTATTCCCAGTTTAAAACGCCAATAGTCCAAGTCCCTCAGATTTGTGATTCGTGATGTATGTCACAGAATTTGGTAGATGCCACGACTGCCTGTCCCAACGAGATGCACCCATCTCCACAAGGATATTTTTTATGCGTTATAAAGGTTTTATTATTTTTTGAAATAACATCTTTTATATAAAAGTTTAATATCGAATTCACTGCAGCTCCACCTGAAAGCCCTATCTCCTTGCAACCAAACTCGTCTGCGAGCGCACATGAGAGCTCTCCGAACGCAGTGCCAATGCTCTTATGGATCGCCAATGCAACATCCTTACATGAATTGTAACTCATATGTTCCAATATGGAACACAAAAAGTTTGAAGTGTCGAAAACATATTTTCCATTAATTTTCCGGCACTTTAACTCAAGATTTACAGAGGCAGGATTACCCAATGAGGCTAGCGCTTCTAGGCGCATCGGCGGCTCCCCCTCGTAAGTCCTCAGCCAGCAGATGTCCAAGACTACGGCCAAGGCGTCGAGTAGACGACCCAAACTTGAAGTTTTTATTGTGCTGCTTTCTTTGCTCTGTTTTAAAACATAGTGCAACTCATCCAAACCATGCTTAAAATATTTTGATGTGTTCTTTTCAAAGTATTGTTCTATTTCTGATTCAGACATGAAGGAGGATAAAATTGCAGCCAGCATCCGGGCAGGGTAGTAAGTGCAGAGATCCCCGCCTGGCATCGGGTGGTACTCAAGACTTGCCAAACGCTCGAACCCGGAGTATCCAGCCAGGAAAATCTCCCCACCCCAAACATTCCCGTCCAGCCCGTACCCAGCACCATCAATTACGATTGAGATGATCTTCGAGCCGACTCCGAACGAATTTTCCGCCATCAGCGCAGCAGCATGGGCGTGGTGATGTTGAACCTGCGCCAGGTCGCATTCCAGCTCGGCAGAGAGCTCTTTAGCCCTGCGGGTCGTCAAAAAGGCAGGGTGCATATCAGACACAATCAAATCTGGATTTTTTATGTCATAGACATTTTGTATAAAACGAATGGTGTTCATCATATAGTCCAAAGTCTCGAGATCGTCGACATCGCCTATGTGCTGAGTGGTAATTATTCGGTCTTGGACGAAGAGGGATGCGTTATTATTCAGCTCACCTCCGAGTGCCAAAATCTGGTGGTTTTTAACAGACCAGCTAGGCTTTAGGTAAGAAGGGGAGTATCCCCTAGACTTCCTTAGAAAGACCGGATTTCCATCGAGGACTTTAATCACAGAGTCGTCACAACGATTAATTATTTCCCGGTTGTGGACGAGGTAAAAATCCACGACCCCCATAAGCTCCTTCCGGACCTCCGTCTCATCGACCGTGATCGGCTTTCCCGGAAAATTCGCGGAGGTCATTACGAGAGCCTCCTTCTTGAAGTACTCAAGGAGCAAGAGGTGGAGCCCGGTGTAGGGCAGCATCACTCCAACCGTGTCCAGACCAGGAGACACTGATTCAGCCAAACAATAATTTTTAGATTTTTTCAAAACTAAAATCGGTCTTGCTTGATCTGTCAATAACTTTTCTTCGGCGTCTCCGACACAGGCATACTTGCGAATCTGATCGATAGAAGAAGACATCACTGCAAAAGGCTGGTTTGGGCGGCGGCGCCTCCTCCGGAGCTCCGTAACTGCCGATTCGTTTGTGGCGTCGACAGAGAGGTGAAACCCACCAACCCCTTTTACTGCGATAATAGAGCCTTCCAAGAGCAGCCTAGCGGCTTCTTTGATCGGGTCTTCCAGCTGCATATCATTCCCTTGGGAATCCAACAGAGTCAATCTCGGTCCACACCTGGGACACGCGAAGCCTTGAACGTCGTACCTGCGGCTGCCCGGGTCAAGGTAATCCCTTTCGCAGTCTGGGCAGAATGGAAAAGATGCCATGGCAGTATTTACACGATCGTAAGGAAGTTTTCGAATCATTGTGAACCGTGGACCACAGTGAGCGCAGGATGTGAAGGGATAGCAGCGGAATCGGGTTTGCGATTTCATTTCCGTGATGCAACAGTCACATATCCCCAAATCCACAGGTATCACAGATCTCACAGATAATTTGCTTTCCTGGCTCTTGGATATGGAGAAGTCTCCAGATTCGTTTCTGGGAACCTCCCAGTTTAATTCGATCTCATCGATCCGGGATACGGGTGGCTTCTTTAGGGGAATCTCTCTGATGAATGAGTCCAGTGCAGCCTCCTCTCCTTCAGCGACTATCTCCACGCCAGCATCCCCGAGATTCGAAACATAGCCCCTAAGACCTTTTGATCTTGCTAGGTTGAAAATGAAAGGTCTGAACCCCACCCCTTGAACGAAACCTCTGATGAACAAACGGGCTCTTCGAATGGACATCTTGCGTACCATAAGCCGAATAATAATAAATAGATATTGATCAAAGTAGTTTTTATATGGTCTCTCTGCCCACGCCAAGTGAATTGAGGGCAATGAGGAAAAGGCTTGGAATAACCCAAAAGGAGCTGGCGTCCGCGGCAGGAGTGAGCCAGGCACTAATTGCCAGGATAGAGGCAGGCACCATCGATCCTCGCCTCTCGACATTGCGTAAGATAATGAATGCATTAAACAAAAAAGAATTGAACCAGCCCAAAATCAAAGACATAATGCATTCACCAGTACTGAGCGTGGGAATAGACGAGCCCCTCGAGAACGCGGTGCAATTGATGTGGAAAAACGGAATTTCCCAACTCCCGGTTTTCAGAAAAAGCAAAGTCGTGGGCAGCATAAGAGAGGACAACATCCTAAAGGAATTTGCGAAGGGCAATGTGAAAGACCTGCTGAAAAGACCGGTTGCTGATTTCATAGAAGAAAGCTTCCCGGTTGTGAGCATTGACTCTGACATCGAAGAGGTCTCAAGACTACTGTCTGCAAAAAATCCGGCCGTCCTAGTGAGCGACCATGGAACGATGGTGGGGATCATCACTAAAATAGATCTCATTGCGAAATTTTTCTTGTGATTGTGAGTTATATGTGATATATAATCACAATGGTGTGAGACATACTGAACCACTAAATAAACCTTAGTGATGGTAAGTCACTCACAACCAAAAACCTTAAAACATCAAAATTACAAAGAAGTACTGAGACGTGTTACAAAGGTGTCACGAGTGAGCTTCCAAGATAGAAGCGAGCGAGTTGTGGAAGAGTTTAAAGTCGAACTCACGCTTCTAAGGAGAGACTTAGTTGAAAGGCTCAGACGGATAGAAGAGTACATTACGTTTCTGGAATCGGACATAGGCAGAATCAGGCTGGACCTTCAAAGGATAAGCGACAAAATAAGCGATTTGACCGTCAAAGAAATGCCAGCCACACCAAAAGTTGAGCCGTTTATGGCCAGACCGCAAGAGATCCCCAAGGTCGAAGTGGCACACCCATCCATCCCTGGCACGCCGCAACCAGTGGCGACAGAAGCCCCCAAACCGCAGGAAACGCTCCCGCAGCAGCTCCAAGTCCAAAAGAGTGCGGAAAGGAAAGATTTGCTCAACCAGACGGAGATAGCGATAATCAAGTACCTGATCGAGAATCCCGGGACTAAGAGCGCTACGCCCATAGCCACTGCCATAAACAAAGCCAGGGAACACGTCGCTAGGACTTTGAAGAAACTTTCAGATGAGAAGAAGATCATAAGGGACGAGACAACATGGCCCTACAGTTACATAGTCCCTGATGAGATCAAGAAGCTTGTTTTTGAGAGCACGCAGAGCGCTACGCCGTCTACCGACAACATCACAACTCATTGACCACCAGGTCGATCTGGTTGGCGGATACGTTTGAGACTAGGCGGTATTGCCAACAGGAACGGTTGCCTTTCCTCTCCAAGTACCCATTGGAATAAAGCCGGGTCAAGTAAGTCGATATAGTGCTTGCCTTGATCGGCTCACGGTATCGTTCCTGATACAGCAAGGACAGATCCTTGCTGGTGAACCAGACCTTGTTGAGATCTGCCGTGATGATGCCCATCAACTTCTCTTTTGTGGTCTTCAGCACGGAGGACTTCTGTGGCGCTGGGGTGGACGGATCTTCGAATATTTGAAGGATCTGGAGAAGCTTTTCCTTTGACATTTGCCCACTCATGGCTACTGTGATTTGTTCGCCGTTCGTATCACAGATCTCTATCTTTATCTTCTTCACCCGGAACACCCACAGCAGCGAAAATAAGTTAACTTCTGCACAGGTATATGAGCGTATTGTAGTCTACATAGTGTTGTTAATTACGGCATTTTTTCATGATAATCATGGTAAAAAAAGCCAAAATTCCAGACTTTTCCAGTTATCTAGCTAAAATGGAGTGAATTACAGTGAATCACGCCAAAATAGATTACATTCACAATTCTCGAGTGGAAGTGAAGGGGTGAATCGAAAGGTGTAACATTGTAGTGGCGGTGATGAAGCGTCACAGTGTGACAATGATAAAAAACCGGTTACAAACGCAAGATTTTTTGCGCCCTCACTCTGGAATGAACTAATACAACATCACTATTCAGGGGCAAAAGGTTGACGAGCTAGATCTTTTGCTCCCAGAACCGTCTAATCTGATGATCTCTTTTCACCATCAATTGACAAAAATCACCATCAACTTGCATTCTAATGATAGATAACTTTAAATATTAGAGTTTATGATGTCGCTGTGAGTCAAAAATAGACCACAAACCAATAGTTTATTTTATCTAAAATTGATGGTGGAGTGTAACTAATAAGTTACATAAATAAAGAGAATTTTGGGGGAAATCAGAGTCTGAAAACCCCCAATTCTTACAAAAATTATGTTACATAACAGTTACATAAATTAGAGTTAACAGCACCAAAAACAATGAACTAAAACGGCCCTAAAGAGCACGCAAGAAGATCCAGTAAAAAGCACTAGCCAGTTGTGGCTTAGAAAGGAGGGAAAGCAGCCCATTTGTAGTATGTTTGTAGTCAGACGGGGGTTTTGGCTGGAAAGTCCTTAGCTCATATGTAAAAATTTCCACTGGAACGGTTTTTTATATGACTGTTTAAAAAGCACAGGATTATGTTTAAATAACACAGCGTGCCCCAATAAGAGTTTCTTAGTTCCCTGGCACCCCTAAGTTTCGCCTGGAAGTGTATATCACTTAAGTGTTATTTTCTACCTTTAAAAGAAAGACAGTGTAAATGTTAATACATGGTCGTCTATATAAAAGTGTTTCAGTCGAAAAATCTAGAAAGAAACCTCTTAAATTTACTTGTCTACCTCTTTTCCAGCCTATGAAGGTCATTGGACTCCAATCGAAAATCAGGGGTCACCCTCTTATAATTCCGGGCTTTAGTATTATCCGGTCACCAAAATGTCCCGGACCAACGCCTCTACAGAGACATTGCTGCTAATATCCCAATACATTCCCAATGAGTACCGAATTCTCTTGTTGAAGAACCTCCTAGAGGTTTATGGCTCGATATACAAAACATCGAAAATGACAAAGATTTCAAGAACTCAGCTTTACAGGTACTTGGCAACGGATAAGAAATGTTATCCTAATGACGAAGTAACAGCCAGGATCCTCCAGGCTTTGTTGGAGATTAAGCGGGCGTGGACGAAAGATCAGCTCAAACAACTTTCAAAGGAGTTCAGCGACGTCATTAACAAGATATAGCTAAAGCTGAAACCATAATCGTCTCTTCTCGGTCAACTAGAGTTGCGTCGCCTCCCATGCCTGTTTGCTCTCTTCCCACACGAATAACGAATCCCTCGCTGCTCTGTTATCCTTACTGTTGCCAGGGTTCGGTCAGATAATCAACGGCCAAGTGGGCGGTAACTTACTTATGCTGTCGCTAATCGCTACTCGTTAATCTAAATGCCTACTGTTGGTTTAGAAACTTCATTCCTTGTTCAGTAACCTCTTCATCTCTTCCATGTGTTCCTTATACCCTGGGTAAATCATCCCCACAGTTTCCCAAAAACGCTTTGTGTGCCTCTTTACTGCCAGGTGTGCCAGCTCGTGGGCTATGATGTACTTAAGCACACCGTCAGGGAAGTCCTTCGCCTTCATGCTGATGTAGATCCTGTTCCCCTTGATGAGCGCCAGGTCTTCTATGTCGACCACCTCAAACCTCAGCTGCCCAAAGACTTCCAGGCGGCGGCTCTCGAGGAGTTCATGGGCTATCCTCCTCACTCTTTCCCTGAATCCTTCCGCAGCGGGCGCTTCTTCCTCATCCGTACTTTTCTTCAAGCCTTGAGTATATTCTATTGACGATCTAATCAATCTCATCAACCAAACCGTAGTTATTTATCACGTGCTCCCGGATGACCCTCTTGATCTCCTTCTTCTGCGCCTTCTTCAAAAAGGATTCCTTGCTTAGGAGTTTCCTCTTCTCTAGCTCTTCGAAGATCCCTTGGGAGACCTTGGGAACCCTGGCGTCCAAGAAGTAATCCCTCATGACATCGAAGACCGGGAATGCCCCGCCGTGCTCCCTCCTCTCTGCCTCTGTTTCTTCGAACTTCCTTCTGACCTCCTTTATCCTCTCTATGACTTCCTTGGTCACGCTTTTTGTCTTTCTCATCTCCTCGTAGATTGCCTCTATCTCTTCCCTAAGTTTTATCATGTCCGAGCCAAACTCCGAGATCCTGGCATCTAAGGCGCCAAGAACCCTTGCCGCGCCTCTTTGGGCTACTCTCGCGCTCAAGCCTCTTCAGCTCGGTCTCGAGTTCGAGCTCACCCAACTTCTCTATCCCGAAAACTACAATGGTTCTCTGGATCAATTCGTGGGTCTTCTTCGCGGTTTCCTCGATCTTTGCGAGATCCAGACTTTCCTTCTCAGCCTATTCAGTGCTAACGAGATGCGCAGTATCGACGTGTATAGATCCACGTACTTACACGTCACCTCGCTCGGCGATAGGAGTTCGTAGAGCGAGACGAGGCGCTTTGCCCTTTCTGCAAGAATCCTCCTCTCATTTCATTATCAGCTTAGCCACCAAAGCGTCGGCTTCTTCCATGTTCCCGACCTCGCCGCCCCCAAGGAGCCTCTTCATGCCCTCCGCGCATTCTTCAAACTTGCGCTCCTTTTCCTTCAGGTTCCTGATAGAACTGTTGGCGCTGTTTGGATGCATAGAAAGTGGTTTTGATATTCGTCCGTTGATGAATCATGATCAGCCGTAGCTAATTGATGAGAACTTGTGGCTTTAATATAAGCACGCATCCGGGGGCAAGCACCATTTCCAAGAAAGGCAGACCAATTAGTATAATTAATTACGCTTAGTTTGCGATTTGTTACTCATTGTCGTGCCGTGGGACTTCACCTCACTTGAGCATCCTGCCGCACCTGGGGCAGACCGGGCGGTCCGAGATCAGCCCCTTCCTCTTCGGTACGCACTTCTTACAGTAGATCCTCCCGCATCCCTCGCATCTCCATGCCCTCTCCTCGAACAAACCCCCTATGTTCTTGAGACAGACGCAGCAGACGCCTTTCACCATATCGATCGAGAGAACTTGCGGCACAGAGAATAAAAACCTTTCACGAGGTTCATTCCGCTTGATTTTTAAACGCCCGCCATTCACCGGGGCAACGAAAGATGGGGGTCACCATCCACTATAGGGGGGTCGTCTACTGCTCAGAGGAGTACATCTCGAAGATATTGATGCAGATAGGGGATATGCTCAAGGAAAGGGGCGTGTCAGACTACAGGCTCCTGAACGGATTCGAGTCCGAGGAGGACTTCAGAAAAGCCAGGGAACTGGTCAACCTAAAGCCCGTGCCGTCTTGGGTCCAGAAGGGCTCGTTCATTTACACCTTCAAGCCCAACTCTAAGGAGCCAAGGACGCCGACCAGGAAGATGGGGATCCGGGCCAACATCCACCCCGGCTGCGAGACCTTCGATGTGACCTTCTACGAGCTGGGGGGCGAGAGTGTCTGGCAGATTCCCTACACCTTCGTGAAGACCCAGTTCGCGCCGGTCTCGGTCCATATCGCTATCTGCGAGATACTCTGGTCCGTGGACGAGATGCTGACACACAAGGGCGGAAACTTTTTGGTCAACGACGAGGGCGACTACTACTACACCAAAGACCTGGAAAAGCTGAAAGAGAATTTCGGGAAGGTCAACCTGCTGATAGGGAGAATCATCGGCGCCCTGGCTATGGTCTGAGCGCCCCGTCGCTCATTTTTTGTGCGCCATCAGTGCCCGCTTCAGGCTCTCCCTTTCCTTAACGCTGTCCCATTCATAGACCCGGTTCCCTATCCGGATCACAGGGACCGAGTCCAAGTTTAGCATCAGGAGATCAGCCAGGGCATCGCTGTCATTGTCGATGTTCCTTTCCAAGACGACCCCGCCGTAGTCCTCGCCGATCTCCTTCAAGACTTCCTTCAGGTTCTTCTTCAGCATCCTGCAGTTTACGCAGGTGTCGCTGGTGAAGAGCTCGAGTTTCATAGTAGCAGATATGACACAAGATCTTATAGGGATAACTGCTCCCGGGGAAATCGACGCAGATTGGAAATAACTGGGCGCCGTTGTTGACCGCGTCTTTTGTGGACGGTGAATTTCGTTATTGAAGAAAAACAAACCCAAAAGCACCCCCTTGGCAGTCCCTGCAGGTCAGAAGTCAAAAATCGGTACTTCCCCTCGATGGTTCGCTTAGTTCTTTGTAGGCGCGTTGATGGAGTGTCAGGCTTGGGATGCGCGGTATACCGTGTTGATCCTCTCCTCAAGGTCGTTTTCCATGAACCACTTGGGGTTCCTGTGGTAGGGGTGCAGCGCCCTGAACCCCATCTTCCTGTAAACCGCCATCAGTTCCCGAAAAGAGGGCGCCGCTCTGCTCAGGTGGGCCAGCCTCACCGGGATCCCCTTGAACTTCTCTCCGGGGAATGCGTCGAAGACCCACAGGTCAGCTTTGACCCCCTCGCGTGTCTCGAGAACCTTCAGGAAGAACCTCTCTTCGCCCTTTGCAAGGGGCAAGAGTTTCCCTTCCTTTACTATGTGGTCGATTGCCCGCATCTGCATCTCTATAGATTATTCGTCTCCACCGCTTAATCTCTTATTCCGTCTTCCGTTAATCCCGCTACGTTGCCCCCAAAGGGTGGTTATGAAAAGTTTATAAGAACCGCATAGTTTTCTTTTTTGAAAACGGTCCTTTTACATGAACAGCGGGGTGGGGTAGCCAGGTTATCCCGCGGGGCTCATAAGCCCCGTCGGTTGAGAAACCCCGAGATCGGTGGTTCAAATCCACCCCCCGCTACCAAAATTAAACACTTAAAACCCGGATGCGACCTCTAATGATCGAGGCTCGGAATTGATAGTTCTCCTCTCTGGAAATGGGAAATATTTCGTGCCCCCTCAGTATCAGGAGGAGGTCGTAAAAACCGGAAAAGCGCTCTTCAAGAAGTTGGAAAGTAGGGATGACCAAGCGTTTTCGGGCATGCTCAGGGACCTCCACGCCTTCGTTTCCTCAAAGGGGACCCCAGTCGAGATCATCAAGCCGGCGGACGTGGTCGTCCCGCCAGTTGATCTAGAGCCGGGGATCCTCCGCAGGGTGTTGGGGATTGAGGCTCCCAAAGAAACGCCCGACAGTCCCGTCCCATGAGAGCTTCTCCAACCCAAGCCTACGGGGGGGCTTAGCCAAGTGTCTCAGAGACCTCGGAGGGGGGAGGTAAGTCCCTTTCCTGACCTGCCTCGGGATATTTTCAATAACTGGCGACTCGGACTTCTTACCGCACTTCTCGCACTCGAACCCCTTGTTCCTACCCTTCGCCTTCATCCTCACGCCGCACCTTGGGCAGAGGGGGTTCCTCTTTACTGAGTCTACTAGCTCCAAGACGTCGAGCCTCTCCAGGTTCAGGGTCAGCTTCCCTCCAGCTTCACCTTCATCAAGGACCCTCACCCCGCCATACACGCGGACTATGTCCCCTGGCAAGAGCGCCCTAGCCGCCCTCTCTATGTCACCCGACTGCTGGTAAGCTGCTGCGTCTATGCAGCCGGAGCCGTCGGCGACCTCCACTATGGTGTGCCCACCGCGCAGGGTGACGGGTTTTTTCGAGACCGCGCCCTCGATCACCGCCGCCTGGTAGGGGGTCAGCGATGATATCTTTGGTCTGTTGATCATATGCGCGTCCGTTCCTTGGTTTGAGCGGTATATTATCCACTTCTCCCCTTCTTCGAAGACCAGCTTCCCTAGAGCATCGATCACTACGCCGGGGGACTCGCCCCTGATCCCGAAGAGGATGGGATCCGGTCCGTGTGGAGTGATCAGGATCCTGTTGGTTTCTGGGTCGATGTTGTTAAATGTGTGCGGTGCCGTCTCCTTGTCCATGCTCCTGACGCTCTCGGCATCCACCTTCCTGGGCGACCCCCACGCATCCCTCTTTCTGTACACTATCAGCTCGAACGTATGGTCCGCCTCGAGGGTGTTGCCTATTGCAGCCACAGCGCCAATGAGTCCCCTTCCTCCCCTTATCGTCCTGAACCCAATCTTCGACTGCGCGGCAACCCTGTAGGCTTCTTCGAGAGAAAGCACATCAAACAAAGCCCTCCTCCCGAACTCCTTCACCTGCGGCGGCACCTCCCCTTCCAGCAGAGCTATCCCTGGCTGGTTCTTCCCATCGAGGCGATCCCTGTTCTCCTCCACGATACTCGCGGCGAGCTCAAGGATCTCTCCTTCGGTTCTTGCCGAAGAGAACCTTAGGCAGACCGCCGCATTCCCGCGGGACTTCCAGGGGACGTTTGGGTTGAGCCTTATCAGGTTCGGGTAGTCTACGAATCTCGCCTCAGGAAGCAGCCTCTCCACTATAAGCGCGCCAACGTAAGTCGTGCATCCCATTCTGAGCGAATCCGTGTCATCGATGGCGAGGTGGTAGGTCGGCATTGCAAGAAACCTCCCGAGTATCCTTTTTCAAACCTCCTCCCTCTTTACCATGCCTCCTTGGGGGCTCCGTTCGACTCGAATGCTGCTAAGGGCGAGCTGTTCGCTGGCGCCTCCTCTCGGGTCACCTTGATGTATCATCTGGTGATTCCCTCGCTCGACCTTTTCTCAGCAGGGTTGCTTTCCCCAATCAATATTAGCTTGAGTATGTATCTCTATCGTGAGAACGGGACAGCCGCTTGCCTGAGATCTACATTTACAATAAGCGCGAGTGCGACACGAAGAAATGCACTGCCGCTAAACTGGGCAGGCTGCGCCTTGCCAAGTTAGTGTACCACATACAGAAGATCCCGCGCTCATCCGTGATCCTGTACCCGTTCAGCGATTGCGTCGTCTCGCCCGGAGACAGGGAGCAAGCGGTCAGGGCGTCCCTTGCTGCCATAGATTGCTCTTGGAATTCGTTCCAGCCTATCAAGATGCCCGGGACCCTCCTCGCGAGGAAGCTCCCCTTCCTGCTGGCTGCAAACCCGACCAACTACTCGATCCCATACAAACTGAGCACCCTGGAAGCGCTGGCTGCAGCCCTCTACATAATGGGCTTCAAGGAGCAGGCGCAGGAGCTCCTATCGAAGGTCAAGTGGGGTGGCACTTTTCTGACGCTCAACGAGGAGCCGCTCTACCTGTACTCGAGTGCGTCCAACCCTGCGGAGATCCTGGAGATAGAGAAGGGCTACCTCAGCGAGTACTCGAACCAGAAGGTGAGGAGTTCGACAATAGTCTAACTTTCTGTCGTCTTTTGCCTTGGATCAACATTAAATACTTCGACAGCAAATAATGTAGTGATGAAAATGGCTCTGGTATTGAAAAGAAGGATCCCAAGCATAAGGAGAAGAAACCTCCGCAGGTCTAACTCCAGGAGGAGCATAGAGGAGAGGATCAAGCGCGCTTGGGAATCGCCGGAGACATACGAGCCTCAGATCTGACCGCTTGAGGGGCCGTCCAAGTCCAATTTTCTAAAAGCAATCAATAGTGGCACCCCTATAATGGTGGATGCTGCAGATATCGCAAGCCTTTCGACCAGCATCACCGGAAACAAGCCCAGGAAGAAGAGTGGGTTCGGGTCGAAAGCAGCGATAAAGACCAAATTCCCCAGCATGTTTCCCGTCATCGTGGCGATGTAGCTTACCAGGGCTAGACCCAAGGTTATCTTCGCTTTGCTCTCGCTCTTCAGCATCCCTGAAATTCCCCCCCCAAAAAGGAGCGCCATTAATGCCGCGGCGACATGAGGCGCAGCATAGTGAGGCACGCTCTGCCCGTGCGGCGTCGCGAGCCAGGCTACGATTAGCACCAGCAGTAGGCTCCCTGAGAGTGCCCCACCAGGGATCTTGAAGATCTTTTTCTTGGATATGGCCGCCGAGGAGAAAGTGGAGACAAGTGCAAGTGGCGTGAAGATCAGCCCTCCCATTTCGCCGCTCACGACCTTCCCAATTACTGCTCCGGTGAATGCGGAGAGCGGCCCTAAGGCTGCGCCGAGGGCTATCCCGTAGCTTGGCTCAAGGCTCCTCGCCAGGTCTATTTCGGCGCCGGGGGCTCCTATTACAGGAAAGCCTGGAAGAAGGCTGACTGCCGCGTACACTGCTGCCATGAGTGCTACTTTCGTTATCGCTCTGGTTTGCATGGGCTACGTTGGTTCATACTCACTTTTTATGTTTTTGCGTTGTTAGTCTACGATCATGTAACTGGATATGCGCTTGTGCGTCATGCGGGGGATTCAGGAACTGACATAACCCTTTATGATTTTTATATGAGCTATAATGTGCATTAAAGTTTAAATATATACTTATACGTATAAATTAAAGTTGTGATGGTGCAAATGGGGAATAGGCTTTGGATTACCTGAGTTTTTAAGAAAGTCTCCGACATTTGTAAGGATTAAAGGAGAAGTACCTCCTCTAGAACTATTCACAAAGATCTGCAACCATTACGACTATGCGTACATTCTGGAGTCTGTCGAAGGTCCCAGTAAACTCGCCAAATACTCTTTCATAGGCTTCAACCCGCCCGTAGTCTTGAAGGTTAAAGACGGAAAGCTTGAGGTCCACTATAGAGTTAGCGGGGAAAGAACCGTCTACGATGTCGAAGACCCGCTGCTTTATTTGAGGCGTTTCGTTGGAAGATCAAACTCTCTTCCACAAAGGTTCCGGCTAATAGGCGGCGCTGTAGGTTACATTTCCTACGATGCAGTTCGTTACTGGGAGCCGATACCAAGCATGACGGTCGATTGTTACAAGTTCCCCGACTTTGAAATGGGGATATTCCGCGACGGTATAGTTTTGGACCATAAGACAAGGGAAGCTTTCTACTATCACATGGACAAAAGCCGATTATCCGAACTACTTAGCCTAACTAACGAAGGGTACGGGGATGGGACATTTGTATGCTCCGAACCAAAGGCAAATGTTGCAAAAGAAGAGTTCGAAAGAAATGTAGCCAAGGCTAAAGAATACATATGCGCCGGGGACATTTTCCAGGTCGTCCTATCCAAACGCCATGAGTTCAGGTTCAAAGGGAGTCTAATGCCCTTTTACAGGGCGTTGAGAGAAATCAATCCGTCCCCTTACATGTACTTTCTGAAAATGGGAGAACGCCAAATCGTCGGCTCGAGCCCAGAGATGCTCGTCAGAGTTGAGAACGACCGAATCGAGACCTTCCCGATCGCGGGGACGCGCCCCCGCGTCGGAGTCGCGCCAAAAGATAGAGCGCTGAGAAAGGAGCTTCTTGACGATCAAAAGGAACGCGCAGAGCACGTAATGCTTGTGGATCTAGCCAGAAACGACATCGGAAAAGTCTCAGAGTTTGGCTCAGTTACGGTCCCGGAATTCATGAGAGTTTACCAGTAAAGCCACGTCCAGCACATGGTATCGAAAGTCTCCGGGAGGCTGCACAAAGGCTGCGATTGTTTTGATGCGCTGAGGGCTGTTTTCCCGGCCGGGACTGTGTCCGGGGCCCCGAAGGTCAGAGCCATGGAGATCATAGAGGAGTGCGAGCACGCCAGGAGGGGGCCATACGCAGGCGCTGTAGGCTACTTTTCCTACAACGGAAACGCTGATTTCGCCATAACCATAAGGACACTGATCGCGTGCAGGGGCTCCGCCTATGTCCAAACTGGGGCTGGGATAGTCGCGGATTCCAACCCTGAAAGGGAATGGCTCGAGACGGAGCACAAGGCTACAGCGCTGCTCAATGCCCTCCAGCTTTCTCGGGAAGGTGAGGCACATGAAAGTTCTGGTTATCGACAACTATGACTCGTTTGTCTACAATCTCGTGCAATGCTTGGGAGCGCTCGGGGCGACCCCGATAGTGTACAGGAACGACCAGCTTACCCTGAACGAGGCTTTGGAAATCGATCCGGAAAGGGTGGTCATCTCGCCCGGACCAGGCACGCCCGAGGAGAGCCGCTACTTCGGGATCTGCGGTGAAGTCTTGCGGGTCCTTGGTCCAAGAATCCCGACTTTAGGCGTCTGCCTCGGGCATCAGGGGATAGCCTCCGTTTTCGGCGGCAAGATCGTCCAGGCGAGGAGGCTGATGCACGGGAAAACGAGCTACGTTATGCATGACGGGGAGGGTCTCTTCAGGGGCTTGAAAAACCCAATCAAAGCCATGCGCTACCACTCGCTGGTTGCGGAGAAGGGGTCGCTTCCTAAATGTCTGGAGATTACAGCGATGGCTTTGGACGATGGGGAAATTATGGGGATCCGCCACTCGAGATACCCAATCGAAGGGGTTCAGTTCCATCCGGAATCCGTCTTGACGGACTGCGGCAAGAAAATCTTTGAGAACTTCCTCAAGGGGTGGTGAATGGATCGATGATCCAACGAATCATTCAGAAGCTCGTGGAAAAGCAGGACCTAACGCACGCCGAAGCCTGTGGAGCCGTGAGTGAGATCATGAGTGGGGAAGTAGCCCAATCCCTAACCGCCTCTTTTCTGACTGCCCTGAGGATGAAGGGCGAAACAGTGGAGGAGATATCCGCCTTTGCCTCCACGATGAAGGAGTTTTGCCACAAAATTAGACCGAAGGTGAATGGTCGCCTCGTTGACACGTGCGGGACTGGAGGGGATCGGATAAAAACCTTCAACGCAAGCACCACCGCCGTCTTCGTTGCTGCGGGGGCTGGAGTAGCCATCGCCAAGCATGGGAACCGCTCGGTCACGAGCACCTCCGGTAGTGCCGATGTCCTCGAAAGATTGGGGGTCAACCTGAAAGTAAAGCCTGATACCGTCGAAAGTACCATTGAAAGGATCGGGGTAGGCTTTATGTTCGCCCCGGCTTTTCACCCGGCGATGAGGAACATAGCCGAAGTGCGGAAGGAACTGGGCATAAGGACAATATTTAATGTTCTGGGGCCTTTGGTGAACCCCGCCGGCGTGGACGCACAGGTAGTCGGCGTCTATGAGGAAGCGCTCGTGGAAAAAGTAGCAATGGTGCTCAGGAGCCTAGGCATAAAACATGCCATGGTTTCCCACGGTTTGGACGGGCTCGACGAGATATCGACCGTAGGGAAAACATTGATGGCAAGGCTAGAGGAGGGGGAAATAAAATCACGGGTGGTCGGACCAGAAGATTTCGGCGTGAGGAGAGCCTCTCCAGAAGAAATCGCAGTGGTCGACCCTGAGGAGAGCGCCGAAATCTGTTTCAAAATCCTCTACGGCATCCTGAAAGACGGGGATCCTAAGAGGGACATAGTGCTGGTGAACGCCGCGGCAGCGATTGTCGTTGGCGGAAAGGCTGAGGACTATGGCTATGCCATGGAGCTCGGACGGGAATCGATAGAGAGTGGAGCTGCTTACAAGAAACTAAAGGGCTTGCTGGCATGCTATGACGGAAGCCGACTATCGACGCTTGAGGGGCTGGAGACCAAATATGGCTGATTTCCTCGACACTCTGGCACAAGACGCCATATCGAGGGTGAGATCTGGGTACTATTCTGTCCCTGGAGGGGGCGTTCCTAGACCATGCTTGAGCCTAAAAACCTCTATAGAGCGGTGCGTACACGCGCCGATAATCGCCGAGGTCAAGCCCCGTTCCCCATCCCGCGGCTTTTTGAGAAGGATCGACAGTCCGACGGGAGTTGTAAAGGCAATGGAACGGGGAGGCGCTGTTGGAATATCCGTTCTGACGGAACCAAAAAACTTCGGAGGCTCTATCGACTCCCTCAAAGAAGCGCGCAGCAGCACAGAGCTCCCGATACTAATGAAGGACATCGTCGTGGACCCCGTCCAGATAGAGGCTGCATCAAAATTTGGAGCCTCCTGCGTACTGTTCATATTCGAGTTATTCAAAAGGGGGTATGCACGCCACCCCCTGGAAGAAATGATCGGGCTTGCCCATCGCCTAGGTCTCGAGGTGCTCTTGGAGGCACACACGAAAGAGGAGTTTAGGGCGGCGCTCGAGACAAATTGCGATCTGGTAGGGATCAACAACAGGGACTTGGGCGTTGGCGGACATGAGAGGTTGTAAGAAAGTCGTTGTAAGCTAGAGCGGAATACAAAGCCCAACCGATCTTAGGTATTTGAGGTCCTGCGGCGCCACCGCCTTCCTCGTCGGTTCATCCATCATGCTGACTGAGGATATCGAGACGAAACTAAGGGAGCTCGTCCAATCATTATGACTGTAAGGGTCAAGATCTGCGGGTTAACTAGCGAAAAGGACCTTGAAGCAGTCTGCAGATTGGGCGCTGACGCTGTAGGCTTTGTCGTGGGGGTCCCGGAGTCGCCTCGGAACCTGCCGCTGGAGGCGGCTAAGAGGCTAATTAGGCGGGTCCCGGTATTCGTGAAGAGCGTTTTGGTGACCGTCCCTAAAAACCAGGAGAGCCTTCTGGATCTTTACGAGGAGCTAATGCCTGACATAATTCAAATCCACGGGCCAGTCCCTTGGATGTCTGATTTAATAGAAAAAATTCCAGACGTGATTTTGGTTAGGTGCGTGGACATCAAGTCCGAAAAGTCCGTCCCAGAAGCACTCAAAGCAGCAGAGCTCTTCGACGCCATTCTCGCCGACTCTCCTTCTTCTCCCGAGAAGCACGGCGGTACTGGGGTGACCCACGACTGGAATCTGAGTAGGCACATAAGGGATGCAATATACCCTAAGGCGTTAATATTGGCCGGTGGGTTGAGCGTCTACAATGTTTCTGAGGCTACTGTAACGGTTAAGCCGTACGCGGTAGATGTCTCAACCGGGGTCGAGTCGAAACCAGGCGTGAAGGATCCTGTTAAGGTCGATGCTTTCATAAAAAAAGCGAAACAGTATATCTGTGATTAAATTCTTCGGTAATCTGTTTGATAAACGCATGAGACGATAAATTTTCTTATGATCGCAGATATGGATCTGCATAACTTCTTGTTGAACAACCTCAGGCGCACTTGACTTCAGGCAAAGTGGAATAAGAAAAAAATTTGCAGCTGAATCTGTTTTAAACAAGATGTGAGGAAGAACTTTTGGAAAGCTATATGAGAAAAGTATGGTGCAGCATTCTGGAAATTATGGATATGGTCGCGGTGAGCACATAGAGTCTAGTGTTTCTCTAAAGCAAGCAGAAATTATAATCCGTTACAAGGTATTTTTCTGGATGTTGGAAAGGGGGAGTCCAATTGACCATCGTTAACGCGTGATAAGTCTAGCATTTCGCCTCAGTTGCTAGGTATATTTCAAATGTTTGAGAAGGTGTTGCATGGCGTAATGTTGTGTGTGGGGCTTTGATGTTATCTCAGAATTAGTCAAGTCGATCACACTTCAGGCACTCTGCCTAGCTGTTGCCAATTCTCCTGTATCTTCACCAGGCAGCGATCTGGATTTTTTGATTCTGGGGGGTTCAGACACACCAAATTCCTTCAAAATAGCGCCCTGCATGTTATGGACTCTTGATATAGTATGCTTAGACTTTAAAGTATTTTGAAATGAATGCCCGTGCAGCTGCCCAAAAAACCTTATGAAAGCATGTCCTCTATAGATAAGTGTGTTTTGAATGGTATATATTTTTAAGTATAATCGTTTCTAAATTATTTGAGAAATTATGCTTGAAGGAGCATCCGTTAAAAAATTATTATGTCAACTTTCAAAAAAAAGAGCTACTTAAATTAGCAAAAAAGAAGAACCTTCGTGAAGTACCTGAAAATTGGAACAAAGAAAAAATAGTCGACGCTCTTTCACTGTTTGTTACAAAATCAGATCTCTTTGAGTTAACTTCCAATGCACTTAAGTCTAAAACTTCTGAAGGAAGAGGATATGAATTAAGAGAAATTGGAGATAAGCTTGGAAAAAAAGGTTCTCTCACTACTAGAAAGTAAAGGCTACAAATGTGAAAAGAATGTACGGATACTTGGCTCGGAATTTGATATTGTTGGACATAAGAAAGGGGGGATACTTAGAAGTGATGAATGGATATTTGTTGAATGTAAAAATAAACCTAGAGTCGTCCCATCCGATTTCAAGAAATTCTTAGGAAATTTTGAGCTATTCTGTAAGAAAGAAAAACTTGAAAGGGAACGTGTTCAAGCAGTTTTCTATACGACTGGATTGTTCGATGTAATGGTCAAAAAACAGGCGAGTGAATTTGCCAATATAAAACTAAAGAGAATAAGTTTAAAATATTAAACTTACATAATTCTTAATTGGACTTTAAGATGCCTCCAAAGTTCCTAAAGATGTAATAAAAAATTAAAATTCTGGTGGCGTGTTGGTCATAACCCACCTTCTGTTTTAGGCGGCATTCGACTATGCAGGCTACCCGGGCCTCGTGTGGACCTCACAGGCCTCTATTTGCCCTTGCTCCCCGCGGATTGGCCGTTTCAACGTAACCGCCGGCATACTCAACGGCTTGATTGTAACCGCATCACTGACACCCGCCGGCGGGCGTGCCGTTTCTGATCCAAGAGCAGGGGTCTCCCCCTATGCCTCGCGGCATCGCGGTTCCACATGGAGGGTGGAGTTTCCTCAGACCTTGCGGTCCGTGAGCCGCCCACCAACTCGCCATTATACACTAGACGATTAAAGATAAATTCTTTTATACGTACGAGAACCGTGCAAAAATAATTAAAATCTTAGTCTGACCAGCTGGTCAGACTAATTTAGGATTTTTCTGCTTATCGAACTACATTTTTTAACACCTTTAACTTTAAATTAAAAATCACTATTATGTACAATGTTAACGCTTTAAATTAAAAAATTGCTATTTAATTCATATAATATGAAAAATATGTATAACTTTTACTAAAAGTAAAAGTATAAATATTTGTTTAAATTCTAAAATAGATTAAGCTTGATTGCAGCTAATTTGATCTATACTGACAGACTTGTTTGGGAGATCGTGATGAAGGAAGTATGCTCTTCAGGCATCTTGTTGATAACGATCGGATTTTTCTTATTCGAAAACCTCCTGCGTATTAGAAAATCCGAAGGGCAGGGAAGATTCGTGAGAATTTACTATTAGTCAGAATGATGTAATAAATGGGTTTGTTTCCTGCTTGGAGCATAATGATTATTTACTTTCATCAACTAACATTCGTCTGGTAAGAGAATATATGATGCTTCAAAAGACCAGAGATTATTTCAAGGATCTTGTTGCTGTATTAAATATTAACAAAAAGCTCTTTCTCATTATGACATTAAGGATCCCTATTCTGTTGTTTTATTTGGTCGGAGCTGACGTACTGGCAACTAAAATTGATAGTTATTTCCTTAGGCAACCCCTAAATAATACAACGATTTCTAATGGGACTTTAAAATTTACGTTGCGAGATGTAGAAAGTTTCGTTATTTTGAGAGAAAACACTGAAAAAATGTTCAACAGATACTTGACCCCAAAAAAAGGGGATGTTTTTCTGGATGTAGGTGCGCATATAGGCAAGTATACGATCAAAATCGCAAAGATTGTGGGTTCTAAAGGTAAGGTAATCGCAATTGAGGCTGATCCTAATAACTTTGATTTACTAAAAAGAAATGTCGAGATCAACAAGCTTGAAAATGTAACACTCTTTAATATCGCTGCTTGGAACTCGGCATGTAAATTGACATTTTACAAAGGTGACAGCTCAGGTCACGGAACCGTTAAAGGTAATAGACAATTCGGGAAATTTGTTTTAGACGCCAGACCTATAGATGCCCTTCTTAAAGGAGAAAAGGTTGATTGGGTTAAAATAGACGTTGAGGGAGCTGAATACGAGGTATTGAAGGGGGCTATCCAAACTATTAAAATTAGTAGACCAAAATTGATTGTAGAAGTTTTCCCACAAAATAGAGAAACTGTTTTTGGGTTTATGAAAGAATTAGACTATCGATGGGATGTAATTTCTGAATATAATTATTTCTTTTATAATTAATTCACAACATCTAATATTTATCACTTAAATAAGTGGCATACTTTTTTCCAAAAATTATTGTATTTATAATTGAGCTTATAATAAAAGCTTAATCAAATGGTCATTTATATATTTAAATATTAAATAAAGATAACAGGCACTTTCATTTTTAAGTAAGTGAGCAGCTCATGCTTTACGCATATCTCCTTGACCCTTGTGGCTCCCCGTCCCTTGTTCTCGACGCAGCTGAGCCCCGTGATTGGCTTGAACCTGTGCTCAATCGAGTCCCACATCTTGCTAATCATTTCCTCCTGAATAGCTGGTGTTGTAGCCTACTTGAGGCTCTGGCTAAGCTCTTCGAATGATGCGCCCAAGGCTTAGGCAGTTCCGTGCTCCGCTCGAATATCGACTCCTTGCTGAGCTTTGGCTGCTCGAGTATGAGTAGGAGAGACATTGCCTTCTAGTACCATTGTCTGAAGCACATACCTTCAAATAGCTCGTACTCCTTGGCTAAGCACCTCTGGTGACAGACTGTTGCATCAACGATTGAGTCTGGCACACCAGCAAGTAGCATCTGGGTTATGAAGTTTATGAAAACTTCCTCAACATGTAGGGTCAAAGCGTGCACCTGCCATCGAGGGCTTCGAGAGTTGAGCTATAGGCCGGTGGACTGTTTCATAAAGACCCTAGCCATAAGGGATTTCGCATTCGCTTTTGGAATAGATAATCTACGTTTTAATCTGTATTTGCCGTAACAAGTTTAATTATTTAGAAAATAAAAAGACGAACATAAAAATTGTTTTAGTATCGCGCGAATATTCTTCTGTACTTGCCCTCCAGGTACTCTGTGAAGTAGGCGGGGTTGACCCCCTCCCCGGTGATTCTCCTAAGGAGCTCCAACGGGTCGTACAGGTTGCCCTTGGAATGCACATTCTCCTTAAGCCACCCCCTGATCGGTGAGAAATTGCCCCTCCCAACCTCCTCCCAATGACCCTCGAGCTCCTTTTCAATCCTGGCAAGCATCTGGGCGCAGTAGATGTTCCCGAGTGC
>JASFYL010000040.1 GCA_030055575.1 Thermoproteota archaeon
GGATCCCCACAACTCCGGGGCTTAGGCACTTTTTAAGGGTCCGCCTGGAGGGGGAAGGGGAAAGGCTAGTGGCTGTGCCAATTGCCTTGACAGGTTCAGGGCTCCTCTCCTCAATTGCCAATGCGGACGGGATTGTGGTCATCGGGGAGGACAAGGAGGGGGTGGAAGAAGGTGAGTTGGTGGAGGTGGAATTACTAGATGGATAATGTGAAGAATGACACGAGGAGGGTCTTCCACAAACTTGCCACGGTCGAAGAAGCGCTTAGCGCGCTCGAAGGCAGGATCAGGGCGCTCGAATGCGAGGAGACCGTTCCTACGCGGTCCGCCATCTGGAGGGTGGCTTCGAAAACGGTCTTCTCCCAGGTCGACCTCCCCCCTTTCGATAGGGCTGAGATGGACGGTTACGCGGTGGTGTCCTCAGATCTCGAGGGGGCGAGTGAGATTAGTCCAAAGAAGCTCGTGGTTTTGGGCAGGGTCGATGCCGGAGGGGCATTCCCTGGAGAGGTCGTGAGGGGAGGGTGCGTGGAGATCGCCACAGGAGCCCAGGTGCCTAGGGGCGCGGATTCAGTCCTAATGGTAGAGTATACCTCCAAGTCGGGAGGGGATGTGGAGGTTTACAAGCCTGTGACGCCTGGAGAGAACATAGCTTACGCTGGATCCGACATAGAACGGGGCGAGATCCTGCTCAGGAAGGGTACAGTGATAGGGGTGGAGGAGGTGGCACTCCTCTCAGCCGCAGGGGTTGCCGAGATATCGGTTTACCGGAAACCCCGGGTCGGAATATTATCTACCGGCGACGAGCTCATCGAGCCAGGTTCCCTCCTGAGTGCCGGGAAGATCTACGACGCGAACTCCAACATGCTCATGGCATCTGTGCAAGAGGCAGGGGGGGATCCCGTATTCGTCGGGAGGGCCAAGGACGAGTTGGAAGAGATTAGGGGGCTTCTGAAGGCAGCGCTAGAAGTTTCGGATTTGGTCCTGATATCGGGCGGCACTTCGGCTGGGCTGGGAGACATCGTCTACAAGGTCCTAGAGGAGTGTGATCCAGGAGTGATCGTTCATGGACTGCAAGTAAAGCCGGGAAAGCCAACGGTCATAGCACTCGATAATGGTAAGCCCGTGATCGGGCTTCCAGGCTACCCCGTCTCAGCACTGATGATCTTCAACCAGATAGTAAGACCTCTGATTCAGCGAATGGGGGGGATCGCTCGAAGTGGCGGGCAGAGGCTGGGTGGAAGGTTGGCGCAGAGGGTAAATGCAGCCAAGGGCAAGAGATGGTTCCTGCCGGTGCACATCCTGAGGGGAGAGGGCATAAGGGTCTATCCGATATTCTCCGGATCCGGAGCCATAGGGACGATGGCGAGGGCAGATGGCTACATCACCCTTCGGGAAGGGACAGAGTATTTGGAAGAGGGCGAGGAGGTCGAAGTCAGCCTCTTCAGGTCCCAGTTCCAAATCGAAGGTCTAGTGATCATGGGCAGTCACTGTCCGGCCCTAGATTCGCTGCTCGAGTTGATCTTTGAGAAGGAGGGGATCAGGTCGAAAGCGATAAATGTCGGATCGATGGCGGGGCTCTCGGCGGTGGTTAGGGGAGAGTGCGACCTTGCTGGGGTGCACCTCCTAGACGAAGCCACCATGGTGTACAACGCCCCTTTCGTAAAAAGGGCAGGTCTCCCGGATTGGTGCCTGGTGAGGGGTTACAGGAGGCTGCAGGGAATAGCAGTTCCTAGCGGCAACCCCAAAGGGATCAGATGCCTCCGCGACATCATAGGATCGGACCTGATCTTTGCCAACAGGAACAGGGGGTCGGGTACGAGGGTCCTAACGGATAGGATCCTTAATGAAATTGCCACTAAAGAGGGGATCCATTTCAGCAAACTGGTCTCAGGGATAAGGGGCTACAGGATGGAAGCTAGGACGCACTCGTCTGTCGCAGCAGCCGTTTACAGCGGAAAAGCAGACCTCGGGGTCTGCATTAAGACCGCCGCAGATGCCTACGGGTTAGATTTCATCCCGATCGCGGAGGAGGAATACGACTTCGTTGCTAACCCCCAAAGCTACGAAAAGTACGAGGTCAAGAAGTTCATCGAGTACCTGGGTTCAGACTTATTCAATGAGAAGTTGAGGGAGTTGGGGGGATACTCGATGAGCAAAGCTGATCGCTAGTCGCTGGAGAGCGGAGAAAAGATGCTCGATTCTTCCCAGCCCAAGAGGCAAGCACGCCCATGCGCACATTCCTCGCGAGAGTTAAATAGAGAGCGCACTTATGGTATTGTTGGTGTCCAAATGAACATTGGAATAAACGTCAGCCTAACTCACATATCAGGGGAGAGGCTGATGGATCTCGAAGGCGGCATTTCGAACATCCAGGTCACTACCAACATCAGCATCACAAGGGTGACGCAAGTTCAAAATATGCTCGAGGTAGGGTTCGTCTTTGTTGTGAACTACAGCCCAGCGATAGCCAACCTGACGCTTAAAGGCGTTGCCAGGGTAACAGGCAACGAAAAGGAGATGGTGGATATAAAGAAGAACTTCGACGAGAAGAAGGCGATACCCCCCATGGTACTCCAATCGATCTCCAACATCTCATTCATTGAGGGCATCTTCCTAGCCAGGTCTTTGAATATCCCTCCACCGATACCGCTGCCCTCCATCCAACAGCAGCAGCATGAGGCGACGAAGAATAGAGGCCCAAGCTACATTGCATGATGGGGGGTAGGAAGGCAGGTCCCCGACCACCTTCCACTCTAGAAATCAGACGCCAATCACGGATTCGTCCTTAGGCTGGGGTGAGGCGGGAGGTAAATGGAGGCTCCTGGAAGGATAGTCATCCTCGCAGACATCGACTACTTCTACAGCCAAGCGGAGGAGAGGAGGCATCCGGAACTAGTTGGGAAGCCGTTGGTCGTCTGTGTGTACTCAGGCAGGAGCGAGGAGAGCGGGGTCGTAGCGACTGCCAACTACGAGGCGAGGAGACATGGCGTTAGGTCAGGTATGCCAATATCGCTTGCCAAGAGGAGGCTTGAAGGGGTGGAGGCAGCTTTCTTCCCTGTAGACTTTGCCTACTATAGGCAATTGTCGGATCGTGTTATGGCAATACTCAAGGAGCATGCCGACGAGTTCGAGCAGGTAGGTATTGACGAGGCGTATCTGGATATCAGTGGGCGGGTTAGCGGCTATAATGAGGGTGAAGAGCTGGGAAGGGAATTGA
Organism: Thermoproteota archaeon; assembly: GCA_030055575.1. GTDB lineage: Archaea > Thermoproteota > Methanomethylicia > Methanomethylicales > Methanomethylicaceae > Methanosuratincola. The sequence goes on from JASFYL010000040.1 coordinate 3,215, forward strand.
AGAGGAGGGTACGAGAGGAAGAGGGGCTGAAAATCACCATCGGGATAGGGCCCAACAAGCTCATAGCCAAGATGGCATCGGACGCAAGCAAGCCGGACGGGCTCAGAGCGGTCAGACCGGAGGGGGTAGCTGCGTTCATCTCGCCCCTTCCTGTCGATGCTATCCCTGGTGTGGGGAAGAAGACGGGGGAGAGGCTCGGGGAGCTCGGGATCAGAACAATCGGAGAGCTCGCAGGGCTCAGCCAGGCAAGACTGATCGAGGAGTTTGGAGAAGCGCTCGGAAGGTTCCTGTTCTTGGCTGCCAAAGGGATTGACAACGATCCGGTGCAGGGTAGGGAGGAGCTAGGCTCTATGAGCAGGATAGTAACTCTAAAGGAGGACACGCGGGACATGTCGGTCATCTCCCTGAGGATCAATGAGATCTGCGAAGAGATCCATAGACGAGCGGCTAGGGAAGGAGTGCTTTACAGGAACGTAGGGATAATCGCAATCCACCCAGACCTGACCATGAAGAGCAGAACGAAGTCCCTACCGGCGCCTACCAACGACCTCCAATTGCTCAAGAGATCTGCCTTGGAGCTGGCCGGCAAGTATATCGATGAGACCCCAAAGGAATTGAGGCGTATTGGCGTGCACATATCCGGATTCACGCGGATGCAAAAGGGTCAGAAGGACCTGAGTTCCTATCTCTAGCTCCAGGGGATTCCGCAGACCGAAGCTGAAAAGCTTTTTTCCAAGGGCAAGGAAGTTGAAAGTGGTGAGAACTTTGGACTATGCAGAAATTGTGAGAAGGCTGAAGGAAGGGATAGGCATCGTAAAGCCCCCCGTGGCTGTGAAGTTCCTCAAGCCGGGAGAAAGCATACCTGAAGGATTCTCAATGCCGGGTAAGAGGATAAGGTTCTGCCAAGCAGTGATGGAGGCGTCGTGGGGAAAGCCTCTGGCGGTATCCCCTACCGAGATGGCATGCGGCCCAGGACCCGCCTCTTTCGGAGCTCCGGTCAAGGATAAGGTATTCAAGGGAGAGGTGCACCACGCACTTGGGCTTTTTGAGAAGCCCGAGGCCGCTGTCAAATGCCTGAGCGCCAACACCAAGATGATGCCCGGCTCGGTTGCGTATGCCCTGGTTTCTCCTCTTGAGCGGGGGCTGATCGCTCCTGACGTGATCATCATGAGGGTGAGCCCCGAGCAAGCCATGTGGATATGCCAGACATGGTGTTATTCAGACGGAGAGCACCTCAAGATAGACCTCCAGACAGAGGCGAGCGTCTGCTCAGGGGTTGCGGTCTCAGCATTCCTCAAGAACGAGATCCAGATCGGGCTCGGATGCTACGGCTCAAGGACATCCACAGACATAGAACCTGGGGAGATGTTGATCGGGATCCCTGGCTCTCTGCTTGAGAAGACGGTAGAGCGCTTGGAGAAGCTGAGCAAGCCTGTCGCAGACTCGAGGAGCAAGAGGATCTACCGCGAGGCGTACCCTGGCGCTTCTAGTAATTCACAGAGCGCCTGATTGGAGTCAGGATTTCAGAGGTCTATTCTCTACTCCTGCGTCTCTGACGGAACTTGCCAAAAGGGGTGACGGTTTTGGGAGCGAAAAGAGACTATCGCGAGGCAGAGGGCGCTTTGGCGAATTTACGGGTGGACGGTGAGATCGTTCCCATCAATGAATTCGTATCTAGGATGTTAGCGGGCATGATTTCCGGAGCTGTGCTTTCGCTAAAGGGCGTAAGAGAGGACTGGGAAAGGATAGAGATAGAAATCAGACGCGCCTAATTTCTTTTTAACCCGATAGTCCGATCTTCAGCTCGGCGAAGAACTCCTTCTTTGCCTTGCAGATAGGGCACATGTAAGGCGGCTCCTCCCTGTAGGCAACATAGCCGCACTGCTTGCAGTACCACAACTTCATCCCTCTCGAACCTCCTGGAGTTGCTTTTTCCATGCTACCATTCCCATCCATTTTCCCAATTACTTCCCCAAATCGGGAGGCATTAGCTGCCCGGCTTCCTGGATCAGTCATGGATCCAACTTTTGGTCCCAGACCAGACTCGGCATCCTGCTGGGCTCCCTCCGCCCTCCCCATCGCAGAGATCGCGGCAAGCTGCTTCTGGACGGGGCGCCGCTCAGGTACAGGGCGAAGGGCAGATTTGCCTTCATAGACGTCCTTACGCACATATAGAGCGCAATAGCAGGCTCCGAACTCTTCTACATCCTGATCCCTGTAATCGCACGGGCAGATTATGTCTCTGTCGAGATCGAAGTTTCCCGTGGCTATCCGGCACGGGCAAGAGGGGTAGCCGTACCGCCTCTCGTTCTCCACCAAGCCATCGAGGAGATCCCTGAGAAACGACGCGTCTGGATTTAAGCAATATCCCCTCGACTCGGCTTCGCTCTCCGCCCTTCTCCTAGCCTGCTCGATGTCTGTCAAACGCCCAAGGCCTCCTTGAGCTGATCCTCCTTGAACCCGGTAATCTGGATCTTTTCATCGATGATTATCAAAGGCAGACTCATCGGAACTTTCCTACGCTCTAACTCTCCCATGATCTCTGCCATCTCCTCCTGCGTACATCGATCCACATCAACATACTCAAACTCTATGTTGTGCTCCTCCAAGAACCTCTTCGTCTTCTTACACCAGGCGCACGTGCTCAGCGCGTAGACGAATACCTTGTGCCGCCTGTCGCTGCCAGGGACCTTAACAATGTTCATAACGACACCAGATCTGGTTCAACGAAAAAGGATTTAACTTTTTTCCTAACTAGGAACTCCTTTTTCTGAAAAAGGCTATATGAATCCGTTTTCCTTGTACCATTGTACCGTCTCACGCAGGCCTGTGCGTAGATCGTATCTCGGCATGTACCCAAGCTGCCGCTTCGCTTTCTCAATGCTGTAGGAGCGATCCTGGGTCACCGATTTGAGGGTAGACAGGTGCCACATGAAATCCTCCCTCCCAGCCAGCCGGTTGAACCCCTCGACGGGTAGCACCGCCATAGCCGCCACCAACTTCGGGAGGTGAATTTTGGGAGGAGACCTACCGCATAGCTCAGCGAGTATCGAGTATACCTCATTGTATGTGTATGCACGGTCTTCACTTATGATGTAGGTGTTTCCGACGGAAACCTCGGGCTTCTCCAAAGCCAGAACGAATCCTTGGACAACGTCCCTGACGTGGACGAACTGGATCAGGTTCTTGCCGCTGCCTACGACAAATCTGGTGGCTAGGGAGTTTTTTGCGAACGAGGTGATGGTCCAGTAAGAGACATCATCCACATTCCTAGGCCCATATATCCCAGATGGTCTTATGATAGTGCATTCCAAGCCTTCTCTGCCGTGCCTTCTGACCACTTCCTCTGCCAACAACTTGGATCTCCCATAGTCGTGCTGCGGTCTAAGGGGTGCAGACTCGTCCCCCGGAGGTACCTTAACAGGACCGATCACCTCGGTGGTGCTGCAGTAGATGAAGTGGTTGATGAGGTTGGCCTTTGCAGCCCTGAGGAGTATCTCCGTGCCCTCGACATTGATCTTCTTGTAGAGCTCCCACTTTCCGTGGAAAGTGTAATAGGCAGCGAGGTGTATCAACGCTTCGACCCCCCTTAAGGATTCTGGGATTCCGGACCCATCGCTCAGGTCGATCTTCCTCGACTCAATGCCGAGAGCGTCGATCACCGATCTGTCGCTGCCTCCCCTCACGAGCGCAATTACCTCATGTCCTCGTCCAGCAAGGGCTTCTAATAGATGACCGCCGAGGAAACCTGAAGCGCCTGTCACCGCAACTCTCAATTCAGGACACCTCAGGCAGAAAGTGGCTTGTCCCTCCTGTACACGGCATATGTAAAAACCTGGGCTAGGTTCATCCCGTCGTAAGGTTCGAGCGCGCTGCGCATGTACATATCCTCGAGCGGAAGTATCCGGAAGACCCCGGCTTCAGCTAGCCTCTTTGCCAATAAGTCCCTCTCTGCCTCAGGCACGCAAATTCCAACCGACTGCACGCCGTCTATGCCCGTGAAGGACTTCCTACCCGGCAGGCGTCTGATAAAATCTACCACATACCGATAGTCGTCAAGTACGATCATCTCAAGGAACCTACGCCTGCTGTGGAGACCGAACTCTGGGAATGCCTTGAGGGACTCGTCGAGAGCGCTCTCGGACTTTGAGAGGACCAAGGTCCAAGAGGCTGAGCTCCCAGATCTGAATACCATGGAACCCCTGAACTGGAGCGCGCGCCGAACCCCTTCTGTCAGGTACGAGTAGGATTCAGTGAGTTTTAGAGGGAGTTGCTGTGAGAGCTCCTCCAATTCCATTCCAACCTTTGTCGCGAACTCCTTCGCCCTCTCCCAATCGCCCACGAAGACAGCCTCTGTGGGAGAGCTGCAGAGCTGCTGGTCGTATAGAACTATGTTCTTAGCGAGCGCCGAGACCGCTCGGTCGTCGGCGCACCTGGAGTCCACTATCGCGTATCCGGTGAGAGGGCCATTGATTATCAGGGCAGGGTGGTGTGGATTCGAGGCCACCCTCTTGCTGATCTCGGTTCTCGCAGGCTCACCTCCCCAGAAATTCACAACGCCAATTTCAGAACGGGAGAGGAGGTACTCTAGCGAGGGGCTGTCGTGTGTCAGGTAGCTCAGTATCAATGCATCCCTCATTATCTCTGCCACATCTCCCTCAACCTCCTCTAGAATTGACCAGACTGTTTTGACTCCAATGAAATTGGCGATGGAGGGTCTCAAGATGGTCATGTTGCCAGTCGCAAGCGCTAGCACTGTGGGTATCAAGGGGGGTATCAGAGAGTTCCCCGAGCTGATTATAAAAACAGGACCTGCAGGGCGATGCCAGCAGTACTCTCCGTCCCCGATCGATTTGAACCTCTCTAGGCAATTGATGCCTAAGGGGAAAGAGCCCTCCAAGTTCCTTTTGATCCCCTGGGCATTAAGAACCGAGGGGACGAGCGAGAGCTCCAGGTCGATCATTTTCGGGCTGTACCCAGTTGAATCCGAAAGGGCATCCCTAAGCCATTTCAACTTTCCGCCCGCATACCGCTCTCCCCAAGCCTCCCCGATCTTCCCAATAACCCCAAGCCGCTCTTCTACAGGGACTGACGAGAGCCTATTCTGTATTTCATCTGCCCTTGAGAGGAGGCGAGTCAGGCAGTTTTCGGTGATCTCCTCGACGATGATTCCGCCATAATTCCTCTTACTGGTCTCGCACCGCTCGCTAGCCAATGGTGAGAAGGACATTAGCCAAAGCACCTACTCGCTTCTCGCTTGGCCCCGCCTCATCATCTCTTCCATGGTCCCCCCGCATGCTCTCTGCAGACCCCATCCTTCCTCGACTGTGAACCGCCGCACATACTTGAACTCCCTTCCGTAGTAGCTCTTTGAAGGCATTGCAGTCACAAGGTCTCCTGGGTAGAATGTCTCTAGCCAAGATGTAACAAACGGATTGAATATTCCCAGAACTCCTTCCTTCCCGTCCTCGTCCATAACTTCATACGTCTTTGGATCTAGTAAGAAGACCTCCGAGAGGGGGTGCGGGATCTTGTTGACGGTTCCGTACTTGTCTAGGAGGGCTGTAAGTGTCTCTGTCATCCCCAGCACATCCATGAACGGCACCGGAACGTCTGTGCCGCTGAGATCCTTTGCGGTAAAGTACTTCCTAGAAAGTGAGACGATCTCATCGTACGGGGGGAGGTCGTAACCCTTCGTCCCTCCCCCAGTGACTATCACCCCTCCCCTACCCAGGCTTATCGGGGGGGTCCCTGTCACTAGTTTGTACATTATGCGTTTGAGGAAGTTCATCTTCTCGAATTTCTCGGAGAGGAGGTAAACTCCGGCTGGTGCCGTGAAGAGAAGTTTCGGTTCTGCCTTGCTCTTCAGAAACTTCAGTATCCTCTCCTTGTTCGGAACCAGCTTCTGCCATTGGCTTCCAGCGGCATCCTCTTGGACGAGATCCATGCCATAGATGAGCTCGATCCTCTTCAAATCCAGCGTTAGTTGGACGAAGGCGACGAAGCTCAACCTATGCCGAAGCTCTGGCGCTGCCATGAAAAGTGCGATCCCCTTCCCCTCTTGGAGTGCACTGCCGTAGACGCTTTCGAACAAGTAAGTGTTTGCCTTTATCATTATCGCAAGGTCGAGAGGGCTACGGTAGACCTTCACTGGATCTTTTCCCGTCGTGCCGCTAGACATGAAATACTCCCCTCCTGGCTCTACGCAGTCTATCAGGAACTGTTTGTGTCCGTCGCCCCTGAGCATGTCTGCAGGAACCGCAAGCTTTGCGAGATCCGCAAACTCAGCACTTTTGGGGTCAATCTGTAGCCTCTCGAAGAGCTGGGCATAGTAAATGCTGTGTCTCCTGAAAAAGTCAAGCGAACTCCTCAGCAGATCCCTCCGGAGGGATTCCAAGAAGTCAGGGGATTTCCTGAAGAGACTTGCATCCCCTATTAGTTCCCAAACTTTCTCGACGTATGGATCCCCGAGCAGCTTGCTCTCGGATGCCCGCTTGAAGATCTCTGATGAACTCATTGAACACACCTGGGGTTGTATTGGGATATGACAGAGAGATTTAAAAAACTGAGCCTTGTAGGAAGAGTTTGCTTACTGCCGCGAAGCACTAAAAATCCCATTTTCCTTTTTAACAAGCGCTCGTCTTGGCGATGGATTTCAAAAAGAAAGATGCTGGCTAGTGCATTGAGGGCGGGAACTAAAAACGCTAAAAAAATGTCAAAGAACACCTGCTTCCCTTATCGCGTTCTTCAGGGTGTTCTTGGTTGGGCAGACCCCGATTATTCTGATGTCCCTGTCGATCACAATTGCTGGGCTCACCTTGAGACCGTATTCCTTAGCCTTATCTGTAAGCCCCTTGTAAATCTCAACATCCACCTTGTCTCCGTACTCTTGCTTTATCTCTTCCATTAGCTTGAGAACCAGTCTGCCTCCAGAGCACGGTGGTTGTGATGCAAAGACCTCTATCTTGAGTGCCATCAGTCCACCCCCAGCTCCTTGAGCGAAGCGATCAAGGTCTCCATGTCAGGGCAAACACCCATGAGCATTATCCGACCCCCCTCGAAGACGACGGCTGGAACCACTGTCAGACCGTACTCCTCGTATTCCTTGCAGGGACCGATGTGCCTTACCACCTCAACTCGATCCTTGTATCTCTCGGACAGGGCATCCGCAAGCCTGAGCAGCTCAACGCATCCAGCGCATGGAGGCTCTGCTGTAAAGAACTCTACTCTCACCACAAAGTACCGCCTCGAATTCAGTAATTTGAATTGTTCAATATATAATTTTTCCTTCCGGCTTAGGAAATCACACTCAGGAAGGCGCAGGCTTCTCCATCTCTGCGTAGGTCTTCGCATATCCTGAGATGGTCTTCATCGCTATTTTATCGACCTCCTCAAGAATCTTGAAGACGCTTTCAGTCGTGACAGAATAGATCGTCCTCTTACCGTCTATCCTCCTATTCAGTATGCCTGCCCTGTAAAGCATATCCAAGTCCTTCGATACCGTAGACTGCGACCTCTTTAGGAGCGGTATTAGCTCGCAGACGCAGCGCTCCCCGTCCTTCAGCGCATAAACGATGCTTAGCCTTACGGGATCGCATAGAGCCTTGAGTATTGCGATCCTCAGCTCGGAAATTACAGTGCTTTGGGTCATACGCTCATAAAAAACTCATGATACAATATAAATATATTGACATATTTGAATTCCATTCTGGATAGGCAGACGCGGATTCAAGAAGTGCGTGGAAAAATTAACTTTACCCCACGCGATCGTCCACGTAGGAGGCGACCTTATCGACTTGCGCACGAGGCGAGCCTCGCCCGCTCCCCGGATAGAACTCCAATAAGCGAGAGGCAAAATAACGGGCACTGGCTTTGTCAGTCGGGGCATCTATTCAGCAGTGGTACTTGAGTAAGGCAAGGTTTACTGGATTTTGGAACCACACTACTCTAGTCTTGGCTCCAGACCCTCCCATCAGAGTGCCCTCTTGAGCCTCAGCAAGAGGTACAGAAGGAAAGGCCCGCCGAGGAATGCTGTGACGGCACCAACGGGAAGGATTATAGGGGCCATCAACCTCCTAGCGATCAGGTCTGATGAGAGCAGGATTATCGCCCCTACGGCTGTTGAGCCAGTTATAACGAGGCGCTCGTCTCCACCCACGATGAATCTGCATATGTGCGGTGAGATGAGACCTATGAATCCTATCGCCCCTGTGAAGCTCACTATCGTAGCAGCGGAGAGGCAGGAGAAAACCAACCCAAGCTTCCTAACCCTGTCCACATCTACCCCAAGGCTCTTTG
>JASFYL010000041.1 GCA_030055575.1 Thermoproteota archaeon
AGACCCACCGAAGGGGGTGCTGCTCTACGGTCCCCCGGGTTGCGGGAAGACGCTCCTGGCGAAGGCGGTGGCGAACGAGACAGAGTCTTACTTCATAGCAATCAACGGACCAGAGATAATGAGCAAGTTCTATGGGGAGTCGGAGCAGAAGCTCAGGGAGTTCTTTGACGAGGCGAAGCAGCATGCGCCGGCGATAATATTCATCGACGAACTCGACGCTATCGCGCCGAAGAGGGAGGAGGTGACCGGGGAGGTCGAGAAGAGGGTAGTGGCGCAGCTGCTGGCCCTGCTCGACGGGCTCGAGACACGCGGCGACGTGATAGTGATCGGAGCCACCAACAGGCAGAACGCAATAGACCCAGCGCTGAGGCGCCCGGGGAGGTTCGACCGCGAGATCGAGATAGGCGTCCCTGACATGAAGGGCAGGTACGAGATACTACAGATCCACACGCGGAATATGCCCCTTGCGAAGGACGTGGACCTGAACAGGCTTGCTGGTCTTACCCACGGCTTCGTAGGTGCGGATTTGGCAGCGCTAGCCCGGGAGGCTGCTATGAAAGCGCTGAGGAGATACCTGCCCGAGATCGACATCCAGCAGGAGAGGGTCCCCCAAGAGTTCCTTGAGAAGCTCGAGATAACGATGGAGGACTTTATGAACGCGTTCAGGGAGGTCACCCCCACAGAGCTCAGGGAGGTGTACGTCGAGATACCAAACGTGAGGTGGAGCGACATTGGCGGACTGGAGTCGATCAAGAACGAGCTAATAGAGTCGATCGAGTGGCCGCTGAAGTACCCGGAGAGGTTCAAGAGGCTAGGGATAAAGCCGCCGAAGGGGGTGCTGCTCTACGGTCCCCCGGGTTGCGGGAAGACGCTCCTGGCTAAGGCGGTGGCGAACGAGAGCGAGGCGAACTTCATCACCGTTAAGGGTCCTGAGATATTCAGCAAGTGGGTTGGAGAGTCAGAGAGGGCGATACGCGAGGTCTTTAGGAAGGCGAGGACTGCCGCGCCCGTGGTCATTTTCTTCGACGAAATAGACTCGATAGCCCCAATGAGAGGCACATCCAGCGATTCGATGGTCACAGAGAGGGTGATAAGTCAGCTACTCACTGAGATGGACGGACTAGTCGGACTATTCAATGTTGTAATTGTGGGGGCAACAAACAGACCCGACATAATAGACCCCGCTCTGCTCCGCCCCGGGAGGTTCGACAAGCTGCTCTACGTCCCAGAGCCCGACAGCGAGACCAGGCTCCAGATATTCAAGATCCACACCAAGGATATGCCCCTTGCGAAGGACGTGGACTTGAACGCCTTGATTTCGATGACCGCAAACTTCGCTGGCTCGGACATTGAGGCGCTCTGCAGGGAGGCGGGGATGATGGCGCTGAGGGAGGATCCCGCAGCCGAAGAGGTTCGGATGAAGCACTTCCTTAAGGCCAAGGAAAAGATAAGACCGACGATAACGGAGGAGATGATCAAGTACTACAAGGCATGGGAGGAGAAGAGCAGGCAGTCGCTCAGGGGCAAGCCACCCCTGATCAACTTCATCTGATTCTAATCAAATCTATTTGCGAAGGGGGACTGCATGGCAGAAGAAGGCATAAGGTGGAGGACAGAGTCGCTTGAGCTGATTGTTATAGACCTCTTAGCGAAGAGGCAGGGGACCCTGAAGGAGGAGGAGCTCTTTGAGATGCTGAAGGCAATGATGAAGGACCTCTCGATGCTTGAAGTGAACAAGGTGCTGATGAACCTCGAGCTCCGGGGCAAGATCAGCGTCTCGCAGATCAAGAAGGGGAGGGTGGTCACCCTTCTCCATCCTAAGTGAAGCAAAGCTTGAGGGCGACCAGGTAATAGAAGGGGAAAAGGAGGGCAATTGCAGGTAAGGAAAAATAGAACGGATGGGAGAGCGGGGAGGAGGGGGAGTGTATGGGAGTAAATCTTAAGGATCTGGTGAGGCACACGCCCGTTCAACTCGAGGTTCTCAAGGGACGCATACTTGCAATCGACGGATACAACGCGCTCTACCAGTTCCTCGCGATAATAAGGCAGCCCGACGGCACACCCTTGCAGGACTCAAAGGGAAGACCGACTAGCCACCTCAGCGGAGTTTTCTACAGGACGGTGAACCTACTCGAGGCAGGGATAATGCCGGTATACACATTCGATGGGAAGCCCCCGGAGCTGAAAGCGCACGAGATATCCAAGAGGGCAGAGCTCAAAGAAAAGGCGAAGGAAGAGTACAAAAAAGCGGTGGAGCGGGGGGATCTAGCAGGAGCCAGGAAGCACGCCCAGGCAGCCTCGAGGCTCTCGACCGAGATGGTCGAACAGGCGAAGACCCTGCTGGGCATCATGGGAGTCCCATGGGTACAGGCTCCCTCGGAGGGCGAGGCCCAGGCAGCTTACATGACCATGAAGGGGGACGCGTGGGCGACTGCAAGCCAAGACTACGATTCGCTCCTCTTTGGTGCTCCGAGGCTGGTCAGGAACCTGACTATCTCTGGGAGGAGGAAGCTGCCTAACAAGCCGGTCTACGTGAACATAGAGCCCGAGCTGGTGAAACTAGAGGAGGTCCTAGGGGACAACGGGCTCACAAGAGAAATGTTGATCGATCTTGGGATACTAATCGGCACGGACTTCAACCCCGAAGGGTTCAGCGGAATCGGACCGAAGAAGGCCCTCAAAATAATCAAGGAAGCGGGATCCCTAGAGGAGGCTTTTAAACGCGGGCTAGTGAAGCAGTGTGAGGGGGTGGACTACGGGGCAATAAAGGAGATCTTCCTGAGACCTAATGTGAGGGGGGACTACAGACTGAGCTGGGGGGAGATCGACCGTGAGGGGCTCATCAGATTCTTGTGTTACGAGTTCGATTTTTCTCCGGAAAGGATCGAGGCTGCCCTCGACAGACTGGAGAAGGGGAAGAAGAGGGAGAGGGCACAGCCAAACCTCGAACGCTGGTTCTGACGAACCAAAATCTCCAAACCAATCACTTCCCGCAGCGTATCGCCAGGAAGAATAGGTGAAGGTCAACTACCCAGTCAATCGGTTAGTTCAAGCCTTTCACATACCGGCGCGCTCTCATAGGTTCCAGCCATACCGACCGCATAGCGGTACGAAGACACACCCCCCGTAAGTCCATTCCCTTAGTTCCCCATCTTTTTTCTCTACGACTATCAAGTCCTGTATGGAGTATGCCTCCCCTACCGGGATAACCATGCGCCCGCCGTCCTTTAGCTGAGCCTTCAGGGGTGGAGGGATCCTCGGGGCAGCCGCTGTCACGAGTATCCTGTCATATGGGGCAGCGTCCGGGTATCCCAGCGTCCCATCTCCCTCGATCACTGTAACCCTGTCCGAATATCCGCATCTCGCGAGGTTCGATCTCGCAAAGTCGGCGAGCACCTTAATCCTTTCCACAGCGTAAACATGCCCTTGCTTGTTTCTTACCCCCTCCGGGGCTACGATCTCTGCGCATACGGCAGCGTGATATCCAGTCCCACCGCCCACCTCCAGAACTATGTGACCAGGGCTCAAGGAGAGGAGCTGGCACATTATCGCAACCATGTGTGGGGCTGAGATCGTCTGCCCCTCCATAGAAGGGAGCGGGGAGTCTATGTATGCCTGGTCCCTGAGCTCCGGCGTAACGAACTCCTCCCTCGGCACTTTGGACATCGCCTGGATTACCTCCGGATGGCTCAGCACCCCCTCCTCAATGAGGCGCCTTATCATCCGCTCTCGCCGCTCGTTCGAGGTCGAAGGTACTGGGGAGCCCAACAGGAACCCTTCTAAAAAAATAATAGGCGCTGCCCCTAAAAAACCTTGGTCGAGATGCCAAGGTTCACATTCTACGCCTTCGGAGACAGCAAGATCACAGCGCAGCATCCCACGACTCTGGAAATCACGAAGGAAAGGGTGAGATCCGAAAAGGGGGACTGTATAATCGCCTGCGGCGCAAGCGTAGGGCTAAGAGGGCTGCCCGAAGAACTCAAGAAAGCGCTGAGGGGCGAGGGGACCAGGGCAAGGTTAGTGATCGAGGCTGGAGGGATCTCGGAAGAGGTCGAAGGGAGGGGAGATCCCCGCCTAACTTTCAAGAGTGAGTCTGAGATGGTAGTGAGGAAGAGCGACTTCGTGTGTGGCAGGACACTCTTTATAAAGGCAAACAAGTCCGCTGCGGAGCTCAGCAGGGATCTCGTCAAAGCCCTTGCCGAGGAAGGCAGATCAGTAAGAATCACAATAGAGGTTAAGTGAGCTCCTGGTCGATGGCGGGGGTGCGAAAGTGATGGTTAGCAAGGAAGTTAAATCAAGATAGGCAGAGGGAATTGAGGGGCGGGAAATGTAGCGAACAAGGTATCGGGTCACTAATATGAAGAGAAGAAGAGGGGGTTCAGGGATGGGAACCCATTGAAACTAGAATTTCTTATTTCTTGCTTCTGACGATCCTCTTGCGAGGGTTCTCCAACTTCTTAACTACATATCCCAAGATCATTTCGGCTCCGGGACCGAAGATCATCCTGATCTTTTTCTCAAACTCAGAGGGATCCGTCATTGCACCCGTACCCCCGAGGTGGTATATTACAGAGGAGGATAAAGGCTCGCCGAAGATATCCTTCAATGCCATCTTGGCTACCTTCTCAAAATCTCCGCTGTGCACGTAAGCCTCTGCCTTCGACTGGAACTCGGTGACCATCAGATGCGTTCCCTCCCCGGGGAGATTATTTCTCCTCTTTCTTTCCTTCTCCCTCCTTCTCTTCGAACATCCTTATTCTGGTCTCTATGAATGAAGAAATCTTCTCTTCTGTGAACTTCTCGTCCTCCTCCTGGCGTTTGAGCTGCTCTTCAATCATCTTCAGCAGGTCAGGAGGGGAGACAGGCTTTATTAGGTAGCCGTCGGCGCCCATGTTTACAGCCCGGACAGCGTTGTCCAGAGAGGCGTGTCCGGTAACCATTATCTTGCGCATCTTGGGAGTGCTTGGCTTGAGCTTGACCAGCAGCTGAGTGCCTTCCATGTCCGGCAGCACGACATCTAGTAGCGCCAAGTTGTAAATTGTAGACTCCGACTTCTTTATTGCCTCCGCCCCGCTCTTTGCCACGTCGACCACATATCCTTTCTTTTCCAAGAGGAACTTCATCGTCTCCAAGATATCCTCGTCATCGTCCACAACAAGTATCCGTTTCTTTGGCAGGTTCAAATTCATCACCATGTACGTCGCAAGCTTCAAATTAAATATGGCTATATAAACTAATAAAATTATTTACGCTACGCAAACTATGCACAAAGGGGTTGCCTTGCGAGGCTCAAGGCTTAAACAACAAGTCAAGTGAGACCATCCACTCCCTGGGTGCAGTCGCTTTGACCACACGGCTGCAAATTACTTCGAGGTTACCAGGCACATGGCTTGATCTCCGCTTTAGGGCGGTGACGGCATTTTCGATTGGAGGTTCCCGGGAGAAGAGGTAAAGATGAATCAGACCCCCACCCTCCTTCAAGAGGGCAGTAGCTACATTGAGGAACTCTAATGATTGACCGGGGAGGTTCATTATGACCCGGTCTGCCAGATGCTGCATTTTTAAGGAGGCTTGCCTGGCATCTCCACATATAGGGAATATGGCACCTCGGAGCCTGTTCATAGCAATGTTCTCCTTCAGCAGCCTTATTGCTTCAGGGTTTATGTCGATGGCATGAACCTCGGACTTGGAGCTCTTAGCGATCATTAGCGAGAAAGGACCCACTCCTGCGAACATGTCAACAACAGTCTCGCCATCCCTAACCGAGGATGCGACGCGGTGCCTTTCGTACCCTAGGCGCGGGGAGAAGTATGCCTTGGACAAGTCCACCTTCATCTTGACGCCGTACTCAGAGTGGACAGTCACCCGCCTGTCCTCCCCAGCAAGACATTCCAGCTGGGGAACACGGTACTGACCGCTGACTCTGTCGGTCTTGAGAAGCACTGACCTGCAGTGGCTGTGCATGGTTAGGAGAGCCTCGGCTATCTCTCTCCGGTAGAATGCTGCCTCAGGCGAAATCCCCTCAAGCACTATGATGTCGCCCACAAAGTCGTAGGACCTTGGGACGGCCCGGAGGGCTGACTCTGGAACTCTGCCGACCAAAAGTTCGTCTAGACTTGATTTTTTCTTCCTAAGGATAGGAAGATGGCGGCGATCCAGCTCTACTACTGCTATCTTCGAAATCAATTCGAGCTCGCTCTGCGTAGGAGATCTCAGAACCGGAAGGAAAAGAGATCGACCTTCCGCGCAGATGCCCCTCCCAGGATCAAGCATGCCCAAGGAAACGAGGATTTTCCTGACCGCTTCTCCAGAGCTCTTCTCGCACCTGATACAGAGATCTTTGCCCATCCCGACCAACCGCTTCTTGGTTTTGCAGACGCATATATATGACTCTCTAAGGAAAATGATGATTGTCGGATTGTTACAGATGAAGAGCCTTACGCACTAAAGATAGGCTACCAGAATTACAATAAGGTAATTAATTCGACTTCTAGACCTAAGGATTAGGGAACTTACTTAGTCCGTGTCCTACAAAAAAAGGGATAAAAATAATGCGCCAGGTTTGTATCAATAAGATCCTACCGAGCTTTTAAGCTTACAAAAGTTAGATGGCGGGTTCGGGGGGATTCGAACCCCCGACCTACGACTTAGGAGGCCGCCGCGCTGTCCAGTCTGCGCCACGAACCCTTTCTAGGAGGAATAAAAGCACTCCATTTATATTTTTGTCGGGCGGATGCAGAGCCGGTCCATTATGATGTAACCAGCCAAGTCGAAAACGAGCTTTGCACGCTGGATCACCACGGAGTCGCTCGTGGCTACGACCTCCCCGAGCGATAGAACTTCCGTGTCTGGGTGTAGGGACGTTAAGGATGAGCCGCGAATGCCTTTCTCACCCATCATCTCCCCCGTTCTCTTAGAGATCATTCCGCTCCTGCTGACAGGCCTGTCGTAGACGAAAGTCACGCCCGCTGGGCGCAACTCAGCCACAACGGAGGTCACTATTTCCAAGGATTCGATCAGCTCCTCGACTGACGGCCTCTTGAGCCCTACGGAGATGTCCCTAACGAAACCGTCGTCGCACACGAATACGGGAGCCCCTCTGAGGGCGCCATTCACTGTACGGAGTACATTAAAACCGTCTATCGAGACAGAGGTCCCTTTTACACAGTCCGGAGGGACGCACTTCTTCGAGTGTAAGCTCGCAGTGCTTTCTGGGTACACGCACCTGTAAAGGTAGAGGCGCTCCTGCTTCGCGAGGTTGTATCTATCCCCTACGAACCGGACGGCGGAGGACCGCTGGTACCCCCTTGCGAGGAGATACCTTAGATCTTCTGCTGGATCTCTGAGATTCAAAGGCATCGGCTACTTGCCCTCTACGTAGATTGCGGGCCTCAGCGGGGATGCCTGTCCTGACCTCTTCTTTGGATCGTAGCTTGGCGACTCCGCTTCCTGTACCTCGACCTTGCACTTGAAATAGCCCGAGAGGAACGGGATCTCCTCCCTTATGAAGGCGTTCTCGTCTATTCCCGAGGTCCTCAGCAGCTTCCTTCGCTCTTCCCTTGGGAGTGTGACCACGCATTGCGAAATGGAGGATATGAACTTAGCAGCTTCGCCGCCCCTCTTCCTCGTCTCCGGGTCCTTCATCAGCTCCCTGATCAGGTTCTTTGGGTCCGCCCCGTTTTCCATGGCTGCCAGTGCCATCAGGTACAAGTCCCACTTCCATTTTTGTGCGGTGTAGATGCAGATTAGGCTCGGGGTGATACCTGTGACCCTGATGATCTCTGTCGTGTCTGAGACTAGGGACTTGAGCAGGTCCTCGGATATCTCAGCCACCTCGTCTATCAGCGATGGATCGGGGCGGGGGTACTCCGCGGTCGAGACGAAGCCCTTGTTGCCAAAGCTCTCCCATATCTCCTCGCAGATGTGGGGGGCAAAAGGCGCCATCAGCCTAACTATGGTCTCGATCACATACTTTATGATAGACCTGGTTCGCGGATCTTGGCAATGCTCGGCGCGCCGCTTCATGTACCATTCTAGATCCTGCTGGAGCGTGAAGAATGACCATTGTATGGCCTCTCTCATCCTCAGGCACTGCATAGATGCGTCCGTCTGTGCGACTACCCTTTGAACCCTGCTGAGGATCCACCTGTCGGCTTGGTCTGTGCCTGCAGGAGGAAGTTCCAGCTTCCCGGCGTCAGAGAAGAGGAGAGCTAGCTTGTAGAAATCGATGAGTTTTGCCCTGATGCTCTTAGCCTGTCCATCGCTAAAGTCCGCGTCTTGGAGCAGCTCTGACGCGGACAGGATGGATGTCCTCAGGGTATCCGCTCCGTAGATCTTTATGGCCTTGTGAAGAGGGATGATGTTCCCGAGGGACTTGGACATCTTCTTCCCGTCCATGAGTACGCTGCCGTTCACGGCTATCTGCCTTGGCCAGTACGCCTCTGGGAAGATAGCAACGTGGTTGAATATGAAGAAAGTAAGGTGGTTTGGCACCAAGTCCCTGCCTGAGTGCCTGCTGTCGAGCGGGTAGAAGTAGTTGAACTCACTGCGCATCGCCTCAAGGAGATCCCTGTCCAGAGGCAGCCTGGACGGATCCCCCTTGCCGAGGAAGACATAGTCGAATACCTCGTCGGTGAGCTTGGATGGGTCTACTTGCCTCTCCTTGATGAGCCGGGAGATTGTGTAGAACGCCATATATATTGTCGAGTCCGAGAGGCTCTCGATAATCCAGTTCCTGTCCCAGGGAAGCTTCGTCCCGAGACCTGCCCTCCTGGCGCACGCCTTTTCCTTTAGCCACTCGACCACATTCTCGAACTCTTGGCGAAGGTCCTCCGGGACAAGGGACATCTCCTTCAGGTGCCGTCTGACCTTCTCCTTCCACGCCTCGTCTCCGTAGTTGATGAACCACTGGTCGTCGACTAGGTTTACCGTGACCTCACAGCCGCACCTGCAGTACACAGGCCCGTTCACGATCTCGAAGAACGGGAACGCGTTGCTAGCGGCTACTAGATCACGCCTGATCTCCTCCTTCGCCTTGCTTACAGGCATCCCCGCGTATCTGCCCATCTCCGGAAGCATCCGGGCGAGGTGGAACTCCTTCTGGTACAGCTCCTTCGTTGCAGCCTCGCCGCGGGGGTCTCTCTGATCCTTGACGCCGAGCATCTCGACGATATCCTCGGCAGGTATCCTCGAATACCCCTCCAAGCTGACGACCGGGATCGGCTCTATCTTCTCGATCTCTCCCAGATCCAGACCAAATTTGGCAGCTATCCCTGCGTCCTTTTTCAGATCCCTGAGCGCGAGCAGGTCGTATGGCGCATGTGCAGGAACGGACATCACGACCCCCGTCGCGTTGTTCGGGTCTACGAATTCGGCGGGGAGGACTAGGACTATGGAACCGGTGACTGGATTCTTTGCTCTTTTTCCTATAAGTTCAGAACCGATTAGGGACCGGAGAACCTTTACGGCACGGGCGGACTTGGAAAGTTTCTCCGACGCTCTGCGGCTGACGATCACCCTCGCCCCGTTCACATCCAATTCGACATATTCCGCCTCCGGGTTAATCCAGATGTTCGTGACTCCGAAGACGGTCTCAGGGCGCAGGGTAGCCGCCGGGAGCGCCACTCCCCCCATATCGAACTTGATCGCAGTGAATTCGACCACCTCGGGCTCCAGATCCCCCTTGGTGTCGTGCTGACCTACGGGGCTCATGCAGGACGGGCACCAGCCTATCGGGTGAACCCCCTTCGTGATGAGTCCTGCGGACATGAGCTTCCTGAACTGCCATTCGATGAACTTGCTGTAGGCAGGGTCTATCGTTGTGAATTCCCTCCTCCAGTCTATAGAGTAGCCCATCTCCTGCATACCGAGCCTGATGTCGCTGTGGAAGTACCTGGCGATGTTCAGTGGGTCGGTGAATGTGTCAATGACTTCCCTGGGTACCCCGTAGA
>JASFYL010000042.1 GCA_030055575.1 Thermoproteota archaeon
TTGAGACAATAGGCAAGATAACAATCAAAGAAGTTAATGATCCTGAGCCTGGTCCAGGAGGGCTCATCATTGCCGTAAAGGCCTGCGGGATATGCAGCAGCGACGTGAAGATGTGGCGCAGGGGCCAAAGGGACCTGAGGTACCCGAGGATCTTAGGCCACGAGGTCTCGGGGACCGTAATGAAGAGCAGATCAGAAGGATTTAAAGAAGGCGAAAGAGTCCAAATCTTCCCTGGAGTCAGCTGCGGAAGCTGCCATCATTGCAAGACCGGAAGAGACAACCTTTGCAGCAGCATAAGGATAATCGGGTTTTCGTACGACGGCGGATTCGCAGAGTTGATGAAGGTCCCCAGAGAGATCGTAGAGAGGGGAGGGGTCAACAGGATCCCCGGAAAGTTGAGCTTCGAGGAGGCTACGCTTGCAGAGCCGCTAGCCTGCTGCATAAACTGCGTCGAAAAGCTTGGGCTCTCCCAAGAAGACACAGTCCTCATACTCGGGGCAGGTACGATGGGCCTCCTCAACATAGCCCTCGCCAAGCTGCGAGGGGCGCGGGTAATAGTCGCGGAAAAGAGGGCTGAGAGGCAGGAGTATGCGCGCCTAGCAGGGGCTGATAGGGTAGTTGACGCCAACCTTGAGGACGTTAGGGCAGCTGTCCAAGAGGAGACTGAGGGAAGAGGCGTAGACGCCATAGTGCCAGCCTTTGGGAGGGGGGCGGTGAGCTATCCCGTGCTCGAGCTGCTGTCCCGCGGGGGGAGGCTATGCCTCTTCTCAGGGCTCCCCACCGATGAATCTGCGATGGTGATCGACTTCAATGCGATCCACTATGATGAGAAACTCATTGTGGGCGCCTATGGATGCACATCAAGGCATAACAGGGTCGCTTTGGGGATGATTGAAGGAGAGCTTGACCTGAAGTGGTTCCCCATCAAGTGCATCACTCTTGATGAAGTCGAGGAAGGACTGAGGGCGGTCGAGGAGATGAGGCAACTCAAGCTAGTAATCAGAAATCGATAGTATGGCAGCTTGTCATCTGCAAACCATTAGCTGAAGGTCATCAAGGGTAAAAAATTCAGTAGCAGCCCACTTACCCCCAGACGGAGCGAGGATGACAGGCGATCGACGCTCGTCATGCAGATGGGTCGGGAGTGGCTAACCAAAAAAAATTAAAACTCCCCCCGTGACTTCAGCACGGGGTATGAACCGATGAGTAGAGTTCAATTGCTCGACGAGCTCGCCAATGCAGTCTATAACGGTGACGATAGCAAGGCAGCGGAAGCGTCAAGGAAGGCGCTTGAGGCAGGGATAGACCCATTAGTGGCAATAAACGAGGGCTTGATGAAGGGCATGAGCAGGGTGGGAGAAGACTTCAGCCAACTTAAGATATACCTACCCGAAGTGATGATGGCATCCGAAGCCATGAAGGTTGCCTTGGGGATTCTGGAGCCAGAGGCCTTAAGGCGCGGATCCAGCCTTACCAGAAGGGGCAGGGTTGTAATAGCGACGATAACTGGGGATATACACGACATCGGAAAAAACATAGTTGCCATGTTGCTGAGGGCGAACGGGTTCGAGGTCCACGACCTGGGGAGGGATGTGCCCATAGACGAGATGGTGAGGAAGGCAGAAGAGATAAATGCAGATTTCATTTGTGCATCCACACTCCTCTCTACATCAATGCCCTACATGGAGGATCTAATTGCGCTGCTGAAGGAGAAGGGAATCCGCGAAAAGTACATCGTGATGGTTGGGGGCGGACCTGTCACTAGGGAGTGGGCAAAGTCGATAGGGGCCGACGGATATGGAGACGATGGGGACGAGGCAGTCAGGGTTGCAAAGGAACTCCTCCAGAGGAGAGGCACCCCATGACCTCGATTTGGGAAGTAATTGACCGGGCAGAGACAGGGGCTTACATGGAAGAGGTCGAGTTCGATCTGAAGGTTGTGGCCAAACGTTGCAGGGAACTGGTCAAGGAATATGAGATCAGGTATGACCCAAAGCAGATAGTGACCTCAGACGATTCCTTAGCCGACGATGTGTTCGAGGCCGGATTGAGGCTAGCCCTTGACTCCGGCGTCTACTGTGTAGACACCAAGCGCCTCATCAAGTTCGACGAGTATGAGATCAAAGAAGGCATAATGTCCGCCCCGAAGAGGCTCCTCATAGGCGAAGGAAAGGACTCTCGGGTTCTATATGCGAGGAGGGTCGAGGACGAACGCCCACCGATAA
Source organism: Thermoproteota archaeon (assembly GCA_030055575.1). Taxonomy (GTDB): domain Archaea; phylum Thermoproteota; class Methanomethylicia; order Methanomethylicales; family Methanomethylicaceae; genus Methanosuratincola. The sequence goes on from JASFYL010000042.1 coordinate 2,226, forward strand.
TATGTGGAGGACAGGCGGGCGCCGCGATCCCGGAGGAGTGGTACTTGCCGATGGCGATCTCTTACATGAAAGAACCTCTCATAGACATGATCAACAACGGCGGACTGGCTATGGTCGAGGGTAGGAAGGTGAGAACCAAGACCCCTCTTGAGATCCAAGCAACTAGGAGGGAGCTATCGATGCTGAGGGAGGCGGCTAGGCGTGCGGGGAGACCTGGCATAAGCCTATTAGCCGCGGAGAGCAGCGTCTCAGCACTGGGGGACTTGGCGATCGCAAGCGAGGCGTATATGAGGAGGTCTGACTCGCACCTTGTGGCTCTCCTAAACGAGCTCAAGACGGACTATGACAGGATTTCGAAGGTAGTTAACTTTTACGAATACGGCGCGCATAACGTCACCCTTGTCGACCCAATAATAGGGGGATATGCAGGCGGCCCTGAAGGGGTGGCAATTTGCTTCGTTGCGTCGTTCATCCTAGGCAGGGCCATGTATGGATCAGACTACCACGTATGCCACCCGATCCACTTCAGGTACATGAGCACTAGCGCGCCGGAGTGCATGTGGAACCTTAGCGTTGTGGGCCAGGCAATGGCTAGAAACGCGCAGTTCATAATAATGGGGGATGTCTGGACATCAGCGGGCGCTGGCAGTGAGATGGTGTTTTACGAGACGGCTGCCAATACCATAACGAATGTAGTGACAGGCACCCACCCGCTGGGGGTCTCGGCGACAAACGGCAAATATCCTCATGCAAGCGGGCTTGAGACTAGGTTTATGGCTGAAATCGGATTGGCGGCTTCGAGGGATAAGATCTCGAGGAAGCAGGCCAACTCGATTGTCGTGGAGCTTGCCAAGAAGTACGCAGACAGGCAGGGCAAGCCAGACATCGGCAAGCCTTTCCCAGAGCTATACGACACCGCCAAAGCCATTCCTAATCCGGAGTGGAAGGCAACTTATGAGAAGATGAAGAAGGAGATCTCAGACCTGACTGGATTGAAGCTGTGAGGTGCGGACATGAGTAGCTACAGGCTAGACGAGATCACGAGGAGGGCTTTCGAGGGACCATTACTCGAGGAAAAGGAATTCGACATGCTCCTGATGAAGAGGACGAGGGAGCTGGTCAAGGAGTACGGCTTGAGGTACGACCCAAAGGAGTTGGTGTGCACCGATGATTCCCTAGCCGACGATGTGTTCGAGGCCGGATTGATGCTGTTGCTCGAGCTCGGATTCTACTGCCAGTCCACAAAGCGGCGCATTATGTTGGAGGAAAAAGAAGTCAAAGGCGCGCTCAAGGCGCTCCCTGAGTCGATCAAGCTCGGATGCGGAAGGGATGCTGTGACTATGCACATGAGGCGGATAGAGGATCCGCGCCCTCCGGTCATACACGCAGGTCCCACTGGGACGCTCTGCTCTGAGGGGGAGGCTTACATCAAGATTTTGCGCAGCTATGCTCAAGAGCAGGCGATCGACTCGATCGGTGCCGGGACCCTTTCTACCATTGACGGTTTGAAGATCAGGAAGGACACCCCACAGGAGTTCAGGGCTGCCAGAAAACTCGCATGGTGGGCCAGGCAAGCAGCGGACGAGGCCGGAAGGCCTGGAATGCACATAAACGATGTCGCGGTCGTCAGCCCGGAGGCGAAGCTGTGTGCACTTGACCCAGCCCACGGGCTCAGACCCACAGACGGGATAATAGTCTCACAGATGGCGGAAATGAAGACAAGCCTAAAGCACCTCTCCCTGGTCGAGCACCTGCAGAGCTACGGGATACACATAGGCAACCTGATGACCCCGATCCTCGGCGGTTACGCAGGCGGACCGGAGGGCACTGCAATAGTGAACGTTGCCGAGCACATAGCTGGCGCTGTTTGCTACAGCGCGAGCTATCACTACTGCAGCCTCACAAATGTTAAGAACCTCAACGGGACGGATCGCCCCGGTCTTTGGGCAGTGAGCATGGTTGGGCAAGCCCTCGCGAGGAACTCTGAGATAATGAGCGTCTACGACTGCTACTGTGCGAGCGGCCCCGGTGAGGAGATGCTACTCTTAGAGGCTGCTGCCGGCGGGATCGTGGCCTCGGTCAGCGGGATGAACGTCATGGGATGCGGATCGTGTGGCGGAAAACTTGTCGATCGTTCTACAGGACTAGAGGCCAGAATGCTCAAGGAGGCAGCAGTAGCAGCGGCAGGCTTGAGCAGGGATGAAGCGAACGAGATTCTGAATGAATTGCTACCAAGGTACGAAGATAAACTGGACATCTTTAAAGCTCCCAAAGGGAAAACGTTCCAAGAGTTGTATGATCTGACATCGGCAAAGCCAAAGAAGGAGTGGCAGGACATTTACGAAAAAGTGTCAAGGGAGCTAGCAGAGTTGGGTCTAGAGCTGTAATAATCCATTCCACTTCAACACTTTATTCTTCTTTCTCAAGCCCGGTTTATAAAAAAGAGTCATTATTCCCTTCCAACCCGCTTGCCCAAGGAGGCTGGACCTCTGACTCTTCTTCCTCCAACAATAAGCGCGATAAGTGCCACCAAGTAGGGTAGCAGTGCGAAGAGTTGGTTCGTAGATGCGCTGGAGATTTCGGGGAAGAGTATTCCAATCCTGAGCGACAAGACCTCTGTGAAACCGAATAGCAAAGAACCCGCAAGGACTCCCAAAGGATTCCAACGTCCCAAGATCACTATCGAAACTGCGACGAATCCCCTCGCAGCCACGATCCTAGTATCGAATGTGTTGAACATGGATATCGTCAGCAAACCTCCGGCTATTCCTGCGAGTATGCCCTCGATAAACAGGGCAACATATCTCATCTTAACAACATCGATTCCCAAATAGGAGGCTATAACAGGATCTTCGCCGATGGATCTAAGGCGAAGACCAAATGTCGTCTTTGTGAGAAGTATGCTAATCAATGGTACGCAGATTAGTCCAAAGTAGACAAACCCAGTATGGGAAAAGATTATCTCGCCCAAAATGGGGATGCTGCCAAGGAGTGGGATCTGCATGGGTCCAAAGAGCTCCTGTAGATATGGAGCCACTCCACCCGTGAAGAGTGCTCTTGTGAAATAGAGCGTCAGTCCTCCAGCGAGGAGGTTGATAGCTAGACCAGAGACGACTTGGTCGAGGTTTAGGTTTATAACCAATACGCCGTAGAGCAGAGTTGTAATAGTCCCTCCTATCACACAGCAAACCAGCCCAAGCCAGAGGCTGCCGGTGAAGAATGCGCCCATGAATCCTGAGAATGCGCCTACGAGCATCGCTCCCTGGAGACCAAGGTTAAGTAAGCCTGCCTTCTCAACCACAGTCTCGCCTAGCGACGCAAGGATTAGTGGGGCTGCAACCCTGAGTGTGGCAGCTGCCACCCCCACCAATATCGCCCATTCGATCAAAGTCTCAGAACCCCCCTTCCCTCCAGAAAGCGGATAAACGGCTCGGAGGCGAGAACAAATATGAACAATAGCCCCTGCATGAGGTCTACAATCCCCATCGGTATGTTCATCGCCCAAGCTAGTGTAGAGGATCCATTCATTATCGCAGCCAGAAATATCGAGGAGAGAGCTACTCCCAAGGGGTTGTTATTCCCGAGGAGTGCCACAACAATCCCAGTATAGCCATACCCCGGAGAGAGGGATCCCCTGACCCGGTACTGGATTCCCATGACCTCAGTTATGCCAGCCAGACCTGCTAGCACTCCGCTGAATATCAGGGAGGCAAAGACAATCTTCCCTACTTTGATCCCACCATACCGTGCAACTTCTGGGTTTTCTCCCACCACATTTACCTTGTACCCGAATGTTGTCCTCTCCATGAGGAAATATATGATGGGCACGAGTGCGAGTGCCAGCGCAACTCCAAGGTGGAGACGGGTTCCTGGAAGGATTATCATCAATGCAGAAGACGCAGGTACTGCTGCTGACTCTGGAAAGTAGGTGTCAGGGCTCCTGAAGGGGTATGAGATCATCCACTGAACCAAGTAGATGCCGACAAAGTTCATTAGGAACGTTGTGATCACCTCGTTTATCCCGAGCTTGACCTTCATAAGCGCAGGAACTGCTGCCCAGCAGAGGCCACCCATTGCGCCAACGAAAAGGGCGCACAAAAGTGAAAGGAGCCCTCCTCCAATACCGATCGCCACAATGGTTCCTAGCATTGCCCCGATGTAGAGCTGACCCTCAGCCCCTATGTTCCATACCTTGCATTTGAAGGATACTGCGAGACCGAGCGAAACCACCATTATAGGGCTGGTTCTTACAAGCGTCTCTGACAGGAGATTTATGTCTCCGAAGGCACCCTGGAACATGTAGATGAACGCCAACACCGGATTGACGTTGCTCATCAAAAGGATCACAGAAGTGACAGCAAAGGTAAGCAGCACCGAAAGCAGCGCCTTTATAATGGATCGCTTTGTACCCCTTGATACCACATACCGATCCGACAAGTCACTCAGCTCCAAGCATAGCTCTCGATAGGCGCTCTAGATCCAAGTTCTCGGGAAAGAACTCCCCCACTATCTTGCCTCCGAACATGACACAAATCCTATCACTCAACTTTATTATTTCGTCAAGGTCTGAAGAGACAAGAAGGATACCTGCGCCCCTCGATCTTAGATCGATAAGCCTCTGGTGTACGACCTCTGATGCCTTTATGTCGAGCCCTGCGGTGGGCTGCTCAGCGATAAGGAAGGTTCCTCCGTTAGAGAGTTCCCTCGCAATTATCAGCTTCTGTATGTTGCCGCCAGAGAGGTTCTCCACAGACATGCAAGGATCGGAGGCTTTTATCGAAAAGTCAGATATCAGCCGTTCAGCATAATTTATCATCGACCTTCTGTCGATCACCCAGTTCTTGCTCATGGGGGGGCGCTCTATGCACTTAAGGGCCAAGTTATCGTGTATTCCCATTGTGAGTACGACCCCCCTATGCATCCTGTCCTCAGGTATGTAGGAGAGCCCCTTCTCAATTATGAACCGGGTCGACTTGTTGGTTATATCCTGTGAAGAAAGCGTAATGATCCCTGATTCTACCCTTCTAAGTCCAGATATTGCCTCAACAAGCTCCTTCTGTCCATTGCCTGCAACGCCCGCAATCCCAACGATTTCTCCAGCTCTGACAACCAAACTCAGACCGTCCACAGCAGTTCGCCCACGGTCATCTTTCACTATGATGGAGTCGATGCTTAGGATCGGATCGCCTGGAGTTCCCCGTTTCACTACTGGTGGAGCAGCCAATCCCTCCACCACTAATGATGCCAAGAGGGCCTCGTCAGCCTCGGTGGTCGGGACGGTCCTGATTACCCTCCCGCCTCTGAGCACAGTGACGCGATCGCTTATCTTGAGGGCCTCCTTCATCTTGTGGGTGACAAGTACGATTGTCTTTCCCGACGACTTCAGATCCCTAATAATCCTAAAGAAAGAATCTACTTCGATAGGGGTCAATACTGAGGTCGGCTCGTCAAGCAACAGAATCTTTACATCCCGGCAGAGGAGCCTCAGTATCTCTACGAGCTGCCTTTTACCGACAGGAAGGTTCTCTATCTTCGCTTCAGGGTCGATCTCGATTCCCATTTTTTCAGATACTTCGACTATCTTTGCGTCGACCTTTTTCAGATCCAGCCATCCAGATTCTGCGAGCACCAAGGCAACATTCTCGCGCACTGTGAACTCGGGGATGAGTGTGAAGTGCTGGTGTACCATGCCAATCCCTAGCCTGGAGGCATCCATCGGATCCCTCATCTTGGCAGACTTCCCATCTATGAAAATTTCCCCGGAATCAGGCTTCAGGATCCCAGAGATCATTCGTAACAGGGTGGTCTTCCCTGCCCCGTTCTCCCCGAGGATTGCATGGACTTCTCCCTTCAATATCCCGAGCGTTATGCCGAAGTTAGCCACAGTGCCGTTCGGAAAGGTTTTGGTTATCTCCTTAAGAAATATGGCATAATCTTCTTTTTTCGGATCGCTCGGACGGTTGTCCAAGTTCGTAAAAAAAGGGGAAGAAAGTGGCGTTATTGCCACCCCTTAAGGATTAGGCGAGTTGAAGTTGAGAGGCACCACTACCGAGCCGTTGATTATCTGCTGCACAAGTCCATCGCTGTAAGCCTTGGCTTCGGCGAACTTCGCTGCGTTGACTGGATTCCAGACGAATTTTGAAGTCCCAGTTCTCATCGAAGCTATGTAATCGCCTGCAGCGAAAGTTCCGTTCTGTGCCCTCTGTATGAGCTCCTTTACCATCGGGTAGGTGTCCCACACTACGCTCCCGATCACGACTTCAGATGCATTGTTCTGATCGATAATGTTCCCGAATGCATAAGCAATTATATTGCCAGAATTATCTTTGCATGCTTCGAAAGCACCGTACCTTTCCGAGTAAATCACGTCGACTCCAGACTCGATCAGTCCGGCAGCCGCCTCCCTAGCCTTGGAGGGAGAGTACCAATCGTATATGTAAGATATGAGGATCGTTACACCAGGGTTTACCGATTTCGCTCCTTCTATGAACCCGTTAAGCAGGTTGTCGACATCCCCGACTCCAGGGAACGCGGTGACGATGCCTATCTTGCTTGTGTTGGTTATCTTAGCTGCGATTGCACCAGCAACGTAAGCAGCCTCCTGGATATGGTAGTCATAGAGGACGGTATTATTACCGTACACCATGTTCATGCCTGAGCCCTGCGCAAAGAAGACGCTTCTGTACTGGGCAGCGCTGGTATTGGTCACGGGATGGTAACTCCAGCTGTGCGGGAAGATCATCTTGAAGCCTGCCGAGACGTACTGGGTTATCACCATAGCCACAGTCGAGTCACCGACATTCTCAGAGTAGTTGTACGCGATGCCGAGCTCGCTCTTTGCCCTCAAAAGGGACTGGTGCAGAGCCTGGTTCCACGGCTCCTCCAACGGGGAAATGTATATTGCCGCTACCTTGAACTGTGCAGACTGGGGAGTCATCGTCGTGGCGTAATAGTAAGCCCCGGCGATCACTACGATTGCGACAACGACCAAACCTATAAGGTAAGATATCTTCATAACCGGTTATCCCTTCCCGACTCTAACTTTTATTGGCACATATAAAAAATTTTTTTAAATGAAATAATCAATTACCATGAACAGTTAAATTCTATGGAGGAGGAGACAAAGGTTTTAGGATCCAGACACTGTACGAAATATATAGATTTTTTATACATTCAAAACCGTACAAAATAATCAAATTCCAACCCGCCCTAATCACCAAGCGACTTTGGGGCGCTTTTACGCGGATATCCCAAAGGTGGCACGCTGCTAATCCGATATGAGGACGATCGATGTTTGAATTCCCCCCGTTTTCATCTCCGAAAAGAACGGAAGGAGGGCTTGGCTAGCTCGGCTTGGCATGGCGCGTTCCAAGGGAAAATTTTTTATTGCGCCCAGCCGAAAAATTAACCATGAGGGCGGTCGCGGCGGGGATCGCTGTTATAGCGGTAATAGCGGCGATAGCCCTCGTTGCTGCTGGTTATTCTTTACTGCCAGTCCCACCCCCTACGCCTACTCCACCATCCAACGACACCCCTACACCCCCTACTCCTCCACCACTTCC
>JASFYL010000043.1 GCA_030055575.1 Thermoproteota archaeon
TCATTGTCGCGCCGGCGATGTTCCTCTTCTTGGCTGAGCCCATTTATGAGATCCTGAAGCACGGGAAAAAGGGGGTAGGCAAACTTGGAGGGATGTTCTTCGAGCTCTTCGAGACCATGATAAGCTTCATATCCAACACAGTGTCATACCTGCGAATATTCGCTATGGTGGTTGCACACATAATGCTCACATCAGTCTTCTACAGCTTGGCTGAGATAACTTCAGGCGGGTCGATGGGCATGATCCTTTCTCCACTGCTGATCGTAGCGGGCAATGTGTTCGTGGTTCTATTGGAGGGTATTCTAGTTCTAGCCCAGGACTTGAGGTTACACTTCTACGAGTGGTTCAGCAAATTCTACAACGACAGCGGGATGCGGTTCGCCCCATTCAGGCTGGCGGTTGGCGTGCCTATTGGTCAGCGGAGATAAAAAAATCGAATAGGGTTCGTCTAAAAAAGTTAGTAAACGAACTCTTGCAAAACTTTTTTTGCTTCAAGGCTCCTGTCTAGTATGTTGGCTATCCTAACCAGATTCCTCGCTTCTCTAAGCTTGAGCTCGAGGTATGCCATTACCGCGCCAAGATTCGTATAGTTTCTATAGTATGCCCGCTCTGAGATCTTCCCTAGGATGGATTCATAGCCCTTCTCCAGCTCCCTCGGACTTGCCCCTCCTAGCACTCCGGCCTCGGACAATGCTTTGATGACCTTCTCGAGCTCGCCTTGGCGCAGCGCCCCCTTAAGCTCCTCGTCTGGGATGCTGCCCAGTCGATAAATCAGCATTCTCTCTAGGGCGACTGCTGGGATCCCGTTCTTGATGCCTCTCAGGATGGTTATCACGTTGAAGAAGTCAACCTTTGCCACTAGGAAGTCCCTGATTCCACCTCTCGCCTCCCTGCCTGCCTTCTTCGCCTCTTTCCAGAGCCTCAACAGCCTCTGCCTTTCGAAGACAACATCGACAAGCCCAAGCAGCTTGTACTCCTCATACATCTTCGCAGCCTCTTCAACTTCCTCTTCGTAACCCTCGGCGGATAGCTTTGCTAGCTCCTCGGATTTTGCCCCTCCTGGGGGTTGTTCCCCGGTGCTTTTTGCCAAGATAGCCTTAACGAGATCTGCCTTCTCAAGGTCCGTGACCTCTCTCTTGAATAGACTGAAGAGCCCGGCGAATTTGGGCGATGCCTTGATGAAGTCGTCAACTTCCTCTAGGAAGTTCTTGTAGACCGCTCCCTCGAAGTCCTTTATCGTCGCAGTAGCTGCATCTATTCCAGGGACCCTCTCCCTCAGCCTATTTGCAAGCTCCTTGAGATCCTTTGCGGAAGCTAGCTCTGAGAACTGGTCTGCCGTAAGTATCCTGCCCTTCCTCGCAGCAGCCTTAACTATCGTATATGTCGTGTCCGTCAATATTCAGCTCCCCGCTCAGTCCGAGTTCAAGTCGCTGAGAACCGCTTCTACTACCTCATCAGAACAGGAGGAGACTCTACCCTCAGCCTTCTTTTTTAGCTCGCTCGAGACCGATTCAGCCTCCTTCTTGATCTTCTTCACGACCTCTTCCGCAGCAGTCATCTTCTCGGATAGGATGCGCTCGCCCAATTCTTTGGCCTTTTTCTCGGCCTCGTTTTCGAGCTCTCTCGCCCCCTCCTCGGCGGTCTTTACTATGCTATTCGCCTTTAACTTTGCTTCATTTTCAATCTCTTCGGCTATCTCTTCTGCCTTTTTGAGTCCTGTTAGAGCTCTCTCCATCACCCTTTCCTCCCTGATACTATATATCCAGTGTGTCCAACCATCACCATGTCAGGTCTAGTCTCGTTTGCCTTCACCTTGTAGGTTCGCATTATCAGCTCTATAGCCTTTACTGCCAAAAATCCTTTACTGCGCATCTCTTCAACAGTCTTCTCGACCTGGTTTATCGTGGGGCTGAAGCTGACCAGCCTCCCGCCAATCCTCAGCGATTCACGCGCGATGCCGACTACCTGCCAAGGCGTAGCCATGTCGAGGACGATTGCGTCTACATCCTTCTCGTCTATACCTTCGTTTATGTCCTTCAGCTTCATAACGACATTTCCCAAAAGTCCCATCTTCTCCAGGTTCTTCCTGGCGATCTTCTGAAACTCCTCCCTGCACTCGTACGTGTATACGGTTCCGTTGGGCTGGACATGGGAGGCCAGGTAGCTCGTGAGCGAGCCGCTCCCAGTCCCGCACTCAACAACTCTAGAGCCTGGCCTCACATTCGCTAGTAGCGTGATCATGGCGATGTCCTTAGGGTATATGACCTGGGTCTTCCTCGCCAACCTTTCCAAGTGGTCGAGATAGTCTGTGGGCATGATCTTTATCGGGAGTCCCATACTCGTCTTCAACTCGACTCCGAACTGCTTCCCAATAACCTCGTCGAGTTCTACTATCCCCTTATGCGTGTGGAATTTCTTTCCCTTCTCGACCTTGAGAATCCAGCTCTTTCTTTCGTTAACGTAGAGGAGTACATCTTGTCCTTCTTCAATGGTCATTTTTAACCTTCCTGTTGGCTTATCTAAGTCACTCCTAAAGGCTAATATTAAACTTCTGAAGAACTTCCCAATCTCTTTTTAGCAACTCAGTTCAGCGTCCAAAGAATTGCGAGTTTAGTATGTTTTTTATAGTATTTTTGTCATATTTTTATACGATAGGTGTTACTCTTGTCTGCAAGGGTCAAGATCAAAGTCACTGGAATGGTCCAAGGAGTTGGCTTCAGATATTATACGTATAGGATAGCAAAGAACCTCTCAATTAAAGGCTACGTGAGAAACCAGCGTGACGGTAGCGTCGAGGTGCTTGCCGAGGGCGAGAAGCCCAAGCTTATAGATCTTATATCCGAGCTCAGGATAGGCCCCCCTGAATCCAAGGTAGAGAACCTGATGGTGGAATGGCAGGAACACAAAAACGAATACGATGACTTCAAGATACTAAAGTGACCTTCTTTCTTTGCAGTTCTTTCTTGGGACTTAATTAGGCGATCAAGCCGAATCAAATATCAAGGGACGGATCAAATTTATGCCTCTTGTAGATCATCGATGAAGAGACATTGACAACCCCCTTCATCCTGTAAAGCTCTTCGGAGAACCTTTGCATTTCGTCGATATTCTGGAAGCTTGCATGCGCAAAGAGTTTCGGGACCCCTACCTTCTCGTATACCTTCGTGACCTCCTCTCGCCTGGCTAGGCTCTCGACTACTTCGGAAAAATCGTTCGTGGTGGCCTCCACCTCGAATATTGTAGCAACTTCTCTCCCAATCATCCTTGAATCCGCTAGTGCAAAGAACCCTTTGATATACCCTCTCCTAAGCAGCTTGTTTATCCTGTCCCTGACCGCCACGTTGGATATACCAACTTTCACAGCAAGATCCCTGTAGGAGATCCTCCCGTCCTTCCTCAGAATCTCGATTATCTTCTGGTCAAACTCATCCAGGGGCTTCATGGAATCTACCTAACATATTGAACTGTAGTTGTTATGTTAACGCATTTATTGAATATAAAGTTATTGCAAAATCTATTTTTTACATGATGGACTCGAATGTAATATCGATCCAGACGGGGTCCCGCAGCGTTTAGGGGATGCATTTGCATTTACCACGCCCCTTCTGCCTCCCACCAAAAATATTAATAGAGTATTGAGCCTCAATCGAATCAAGGTGCCGGAGATGGAAGGAGAATCTCGATCATCGTACATAATCTTTTTTGACTCGCTCAAAAAGGATGACATTCCGCTCGTGGGAGGGAAGTGCGCAAACCTCGGCGAGCTCATCTCTTTCGGGGTGCCTGTGCCCCCTGGGTTTGCAATTACGGCAGAGGCGTACAAGTTACATATCGATAAGAACAACCTGCGTGAGAAGATAAAGCAAGTCCTTTCAAGGATGGATGTGACCGACAGCGACTCCTTAGAGGACGCATCAAGGGAGATCCGATCCCTCATCGAATCCGCTCCCCTGCCTCCCGAGTTAGCAGAGGAGATCTCTAAGGCATACCAGAAGTTAGGCAACATCTTGAATACAAGGGATCCTCCAGTCGCTGTCCGGAGCAGCGCTACAGCAGAGGATCTCCCAGGCGCCAGTTTTGCTGGGCAGCAGGATACTTACCTGTACGTTTCAGGCAAGGACTCCCTTTTGAAGTACGTCGTGAAGTGCTTTTCTTCGCTGTTCACTCCCAGGGCAATAGCTTACCGGAAGGAGAAAGGATTTGAGGACATGAAGGTGTACCTGAGCGTTGCGGTTCAGAAGATGGTCAATAGCGAATCGTCCGGCGTGATGTTTACCTTGGATCCTACAACTGGGAACCGGGACGTCATCCTTATCGAAGGAACATGGGGAATAGGTGAGATGATCGTCCAGGGAAAGGTAAGCCCAGACGAGTGGGTAGTTGACAAGAAGACCCTCAAGATAATCGAAAGGAACATCTCCAGAAAGGAGAAGATGGCGATCCGTTCACCCTCAGACGGGGGGGAAGGGTTCCTAAAGGAAGTCGCAGTACCTTCCGATAAAATCGATGCCCCCTGCATCTCGGACGATCAGGTCATGACACTGGCGAAGTATGCCGCGGAGATAGAGGGGCACTACGGCATGGCAATGGACATCGAGTGGGCACTAGACTCCGGAGAAAAGAAGCTTTACATCGTACAGGCTCGTCCCGAGACGGTCTGGTCCACGAAAAAGCAGCCCGAATCCGGTAAGAAGATGGAGAAGATGGACAGCGGCGTGAAGCGGCTGCTCAGGGGAGTCCCTGCCTCCCCGGGTCTCGTCTCCGGTAAGGCGCATGTGATCTTAGACACAAAACACATCAGGGAGTTCCAGGCTGGGGAGATCCTGGTCACAGTGATGACATCGCCCGACTGGGCTCCAGCTATGCGTAAGGCGCTAGCCATAATCACGGACAGCGGGGGAAAGACCTGCCACGCTGCGATAGTGAGCAGAGAGCTCGGTATCCCATGCATTGTGGGAGCGAAGGATGCAACCAAGACGATAAAGACAGGACAGGTGATAACAGTAGACGCCACACATGGAGTTGTTTACGAGGGAGACCTGATAGGTCCCGAGGAGAAGAAGCCCGTGGTAGCGGCGAAGCCGGCTGCAGGAGCCGAGCCGTATTACCCCACCGCCACAAAGATCTACATGAACCTCGGCGAGCCAGCCATGATAGAGAAGTACAGGGACCTCCCGTTCGACGGCATCGGACTGATGAGGGTCGAATTCATAATAGCTGACATCGTGGGAGAACACCCGCTCTACCTGATCGAGACGCAGCAAGAGGAAAAGTTCATAGACCGGCTGGCTAGCGGAATCTCTAAGGTGGCGAGGGAGATATACCCAAGACCGCTCGTCGTGAGGTTCAGCGACTTCAAGACCAACGAGTACCGCCAGCTCAAGGGCGGGGACAAGTACGAGCCGCAGGAGGCAAACCCAATGATAGGGTGGAGGGGGGTGAGTCGGTACATCTCGCCAATGTACTCTCCAGCATTCAGGCTCGAGTGCAGGGCTATCAAACGCGTGAGGGAAGAGTGGGGGCTCAAGAACGTGTGGGTAATGCTCCCATTCGTGAGGACTACTTGGGAGGTCGAGTCCTGCCTCAAGATCATGAAGGAGGAGGGGCTCGAGAGGAACAGGGACTTCAAGGTCTGGCTAATGGCCGAGATCCCATCAATTGTTTTCATGGCAGACGAATTTTCCAGGCTCTGCGACGGGTTCAGCGTGGGCAGCAACGACCTTACACAACTCACCCTCGGCGTGGATCGAGATTCGCCCATCCTCCCCGAACAGGACTCAAGGTACTTTGACGAGAGGGATCCTGCCGTTATCCGGGCAATAACCCACCTGATCAAGGTAGCGCACTCGAAAGGAGTGACCGTGAGCATCTGCGGTCAGGGTCCGAGCGTGTATCCTGACCTTACTGAGACCCTCGTGAGAGCAGGGATCGACAGCATTAGCGCCAATCCGGACATGGTGATTTGGACAAGGAAGGTAGTTGCCAGCGTCGAGAGGAGGGTGTTGATGGAGCGCATCCTTAAGAACAGTGATGATTACGATTTCGAGCCGCCAAGCGAGTAAGCTCAGCCAACAGCATCTCCTACTTTCCACTCTTTGCTTATTCGTTTATTTCTCTCATCCAATCTAAAGCAGCATTTCTAGGTCACAGTTCGACTTTCACAAACATTCGGATGCATGCTGGCGCTGAACCGTAAGTAAGTCAACTCTCCACGTCCATGGATTGGTTCGCATCATCTTCTTCCCTGATATTGGGGCTCCTCTAGTCTAACCTCTAACTCGCGGTCACAGAACCTGCTTATCGTGGCGTAAAGTCTCGGCTTGGAAACTCCACCCCAATCCGTCATCTCACAGAGCAGAATCAGCCTAACTTTCCGCCTCTCCGCCACTTCAATTGCTTTGAAGAGTTCCGATGCAATCCGCCTCCGTGTCTCCCACCCTCCCGCGCCCCCGTTCACAGGATCTATCACGGCGAGGGAGGGCCTGATTTCAGAGATCAGGATGGGGACCTCGTCTAAAGACTCGAAGACCCCCAGAACGAGATCCACTGAATCTTCGGTTGAACGCAGCACCGAATCGTCTATAGCGATTGTCCTCTGTTGCAGGTACAAGGACCGCCCGCCCATTCTGGCATATTCGAGGCAAGCTCTTAGCGCGAGGCGCCTTGCCTCATTCCGCTCGCCGTAAATGAGCAAGGTCCGCCATGTGCTTTGGGGCTGATTGCCGGCGGCAGAGGCCGAATGGCGGACTCCGATTGGCATGCGCCCTCACCTTGGCCCTTCTGCATCTACAACACCCGCCTCTGTCAAAGCGATCCATGTCGAATTCCTCGGGTGCTTCGGGGAATCGATCACGCTGACCTTAGTCATGCCCTTGGATCTCTCCAGCCAGAGCCTGAATGTGCATCCGTGAGCCACGACATTCCCTCCGGCAGGTCTTGCCGGCTTCACTCCCGGGATGACCTCGGGAACATCCAAGACTTGGTTCGTTACAACGATTATGGTGTTGTGTATCGTAGAGATCCTCTGGAGCCGGTGTATGAATGTATTCAGCCTTTGCTGCCTAAAGACAAGGTTTTCTCTCCCAGAGTATTCGGCGCGGAAATGTGCAGTCAGGGAGTCTACAATAATCAGGTCCGCCTTTTTCTGCGCCACGTACTCTTGAGCTACCCTCAGCCCCTCGAGCTGGTGGTCAGAGTTAATCGCCCTGAACACGCTGATGCGGTCGAGTGCTTGTTCTATCTCGAGCCCTAGCGCTTTCGCAATGGGGTTTAGTCGCTCTGGCTTGAAAGTGTCCTCGGTGTCTATGTAAAATGCCGCGCCGTCCAGTCCACCCCTGTTCCTTGTGAGCTGGACGGTGAGGCAGAGCTGGAGGCATATCTGGGTCTTACCCGTTCCGTACGCGCCTATCAGCTCCGTGATCCCAGGTTCAAGCCCCCCGCAGAGTAGGCAGTCTAGGTTCTTCGATCCAGTGGTCATTGGCTGTATGCACTTCCTTTTCTCGAGATACTCCTTTGCAGTCATTACCTTAGGGAAGACTGCCTCCCTAGCACTTCGCGCAGCCTCACCCGCTCTACCCTCCGCAAGATCGCTTATCTCCTCCAACTCCCGGGCAGGGATACATGCAAGCTGACTCACTGTGTTTATGCCAGCCCTCCTGAGCTTCTCCGCTGTCGAGGACCCTATGCCCTCCAAGTCCTCCAGCTCGAGCTTTTCTTCCCCTCCTTCCCCTCCCTCTTTAAAGCTCATTGTATGCCCTCCTTATCATCTCAATCGCCTCGAGTAGGAGTTCTCTTCCACATCCACCCTTTTCACTGTCGCATCGTCTGCGTACGAGCGATTCCTCTGCCGTGAGTATCTCCAGAAACTCCTCTGCTGTGTACTCCTCCATTGCTACCGTAGTCTCCTTACCATACTTCCCTCTTGAAAAAATAGTTCTCCTGACCCTATCGGAACCTAATGCAGAGACCTCGACGCCAAGTACCTCGTCGCCCCTGCCCCTGCCTAGGCTCCAATAGATCCTGTTTTCAGACACGTACTTCACCCTCATCTGCATCTCCACCCTCCTCTAGGGCCCGTTCGCCGGCCTTCGTGAGTTTGTACCAGTTAATTCCGTTCCCGTCTGCAGACTCGACTATGAGGAAGTACTTTGAGAGCGTCCTGACGACTCTCCTGAGCGCACTGCTCCGCTGTTTCATTATCGCGTCGACAGGTACCCTGCCGCCTCTAATCAGCACCAATAGGTCCATGGCAGTCTTTTGCATGCTCTTGTCAGTGAATATCCTTTCCAATAGCATCGTCCTTTTTCTGCACCCCCCCTGGGCTTCGAAGTTTTCCCCTAGGGTCTTCATATGCCTCTCCAAGTCAGCATCCGTGATCGGTTTGAACTCGGTCCTCCTTACCCTAACCGCGTAAGCACCCTCCGAGTATCGCGAGACGACAAGCAGTGGCTTCCCTTCGTATAACGCCGCGCTTAAGAGTGACGGGCGTTTCTCGCGCTTTGGGCATACGCGTTCATGGCATTTGGATTCGCATTGGCTTCGGAAAATGTCCAGGCACCCTCTTACTGAACCGCATTTTATTTCAGAAGAGAGTGTGTCAGTGACCCATCTTGGGAGATTGGATGAGGTGGATGTCGCCATGATGAGGAAAGCTCCCTTCTTTGCCAGCCCGTCCGCGCTTAGCTCCAAGGCATGTTGGAGATCGTCAGGCCCTTCTTTGGAGAATACTCTGTCGGCAGGGTCGATCACTACAGCAGTCGCATCGAAGGGTTCTAGGTTCAGGAAGATGTCAATCGCAGCCAATCTTGCAGCCCTTATCGAGCAACCTTTCGAAAGATCGATCAGGGCGGGCGCTTGAACCTCCTTCTGCTGGGTCTGCTTGTCGAACTCTTGGAGCTCCCAGAGTGCATTCCTAAGGGAGTCTATGCTCGCTCCCTGGCGGGGATGTGATTCGGCCTCAATCTGGAGCAGCTCTTCGAGGATCTCCGAGATCCTTGGGCTAGCCATTCCTTGGCTAAGCGAAAGCTGCAGAGCCCTCTCTAGGTGAGCCCTCTCGTCCTTGGAAATCCCGAGCACTGCCTGCACGGCTGCGGCTACAAGCTCGGGAAACCCTTTACGGGAGGAGCTGAAAGGGCTTATTGGGAGGTTCCTGCCGACCCTGTAGACATACAACGACGGCAAGTAGCCAACGAGACTGAGGTAATTCCCTGTCATGTCCATGACAAAAACCTTCTCTCCTGCCTCGGAGCACCTGAGCACCAGCTCCATTGCGGTCTCTGCCCTCTCTGGTCCGATGCCTGTTATGCAGCACCTGGTCAGCTCGTCCCTCTCGAGTCCGAACTCCCCAGATACGCACCCGCTTAAGCCATCAGAGCTAGGGACTGCCGTACCAGAGAGCATCCCCTCCACCACATCCTGTAACTCTGGGCTCATCTCGCCACAGTCTCCCTTTCTATGATCTCTTTGCCCCTGTGTATGCGAATCTCTGCTGTCGGCGAGGTTGCGCCGACCACAGCGCTGGCGATCCTCAGAAGTTCCATCTGCTCAAACCCAGCCCTTTCTAACTCGCTCCTTGTCAATAGACCATGCCTCGAGGCAATCCTTAAGCAGTTATAAAATTCCCCCTTGCCAGTAACGACACCGACGAAAGCCACCGTCCGGGAACTTCCCCTTAACACCTCCAATGTCCTGCTCACGGTCCTGCTGTAGACCTCAGGCGACCTTGACCTGTCTGATATGCTGATCGAAGAGACGCAGAGGAACCCTCCTCCGTTAACCAC
>JASFYL010000044.1 GCA_030055575.1 Thermoproteota archaeon
GGATCCAAAGTGGTCTATACCACTACGCCGTTAGGAGGCACTACTTGGAAGAGATCTGTCTTGGGGAACTAGGCGCAGAAGTCGCATCGGCTGCGCTTGACCAGTCCATGTGCGCAGAAGCAGCCGTGGTCTTCCTGTGGTCGGCTGTATTCGCGAGATCCAAGTGGAAGTACAGAGAGCGGGCATATCGATACATCTACCTTGAAGCAGGGCACATTGCGCAGAACCTCGCGCTCGCGGCAGCCTCGCTTGGTCTCGGCTCTTGCCAGATCGCTGCGTTTTTCGACGACGAGTTGAACAAGATACTTGGTATTGATGGTACCTTAGAGTCTGTGATCTACCTCAGCTCAGTGGGTAGGCCGATATAGGATTTGGGGCATGGACGCAGCAGTCGTTGACCACGAAGACCTCCTTCCCTGCCTCTTTGGCATACTCGACCGCCTCTTGGGAAGGATTAGCGATCCCGTCTAACCCGGTGTCAACAGCATCGACCTCATAGGCGAGCCTCTCTTTGCCCCTTCCCCTCATGCATCCGAGGGTCAGGTGTGCGTTTATCTTCTTCCTTGCGTAACGCATGACCTCCCTGACTTCTTCTTGCCCTGGTGCCTTCGAGTCTGTCATGACGAGCAACGCGCAAGCCCCCGGGTTGGCTGCAGCGATCATGTCTATTGCCTTGAACTCTCCGACCACCCTCCCCCTGTCTATGCCTATCAGCACATGCGGGGCAAGCAGCTTGAAGCACCTCCTCGCGTCCCTTAATGCCCTTTCGTAGTCTCTGACATTCCATGCGCCTCCTAGGTAGCACGAGATCGTTTCTTGGCTCCCGATGACATCGAGGAGTATGGTATCTACACATCCCTTGGCAATCCTTTCCATCAAGTCGGCTCCAATAATCCCCGCGTGCATACTAACCGCAAGCCCTGTCCTCCTCTTCCCTTCCTCGATCGCGCAGACCATGCCCTCGATGGGAAGAGCACCAGACCTCGTGAACCCACCTGTGATCAGGATCCGCCGGGCACCTTGCCTCTTTGCAGACATAAACGCCCGTAACAGGTCGGGCGGCATTGTAGCTTTGTACATGCCTGAAAGGTACCTGCCCCTGCAGTGAGGACAATCGAGGTCGCACCTAGAACCGGTAACGGATACGGGAAAGACAGATGGGCTGATTCTGTAGAACGCTATCTTCGGACTCATTCCAGGCACTCTTCTATCATGTCGATGAGGTCTTCTATGCTCACACCAATCAGGGTTATTCCTCCGCTCGCACTTTCCAATGCCCTTCTCACCTCTACGATTTTGACGTCTCTGAGCTCCCTCTCGATCAGTTCTATCCCTTCCTCCGGATGTGCGAAGAAGTCCCCTGTGATTCTGATTTCTTTGATGGATCCACCATCGCTCTTGACCCAGACCTTGACCATCTTCCCATCCCTGAACTTTCTGGCAACAGATCTCTCCATGCACTTACCTCCTAAAAGTCCACTCGGCAGACTTGTACCGCTCTTCTAGCGCTGGGATTAGCTCTTCCATTCCGCAAAGCTTTGTCTCCTCAACTGAGGCTTGAAAATGTGCAGCAAAACTCCTTATCAGGAGATCCTCGAACTCGCTTTGCTTGACCTCCCTTCTGAGGAGTTCACCGATAGTCGTTATCCTGTCTCGCACATCCCTTACACCTTTTTCAGCCAGCTTTTCCGGTCTCGTCTTGAGCGCCGGCAGCAACGAGTAATCCATGCCTAGCAGGATCGTTCCGTGCTGGAGCACCGCGCCGAACCTCCTAGTCTGCGCGCTACCTGACACCTTCCTCCGAGCCACTTCTATGTCGTTTATAGGCCTGAAATTAGCCTCAACGCCCAACTTCCTGAGAGCTGAGACGATCGGCGCGCATATCTTCATATAACTGCCTTGCACATCCTGTGGTACAAGGGGATCGTCAACCCGAACTGAAAAGCTATACGTGAGCTCCTTTGGGGTGTGGAGCACCGCCCCCCCGCCAGACAGCCTTCTCACCATCTGGATTTTCCTATCATGGCAGAATTCGAGGTCTATCTCTTCCTTCAGCTCTTGGAAATACCCCACCGAAACGGCTGGGGGATCCCACCCGTAGATCCTTAGCGTCGGGGGGCTCATTCCCCCTCCCACAGCGCGCATTATAGCTTCGTCGAGTGCCATGTTGAAAAAGGCGTCCCCGTATTCAAACCTAATCACCCTTATCTTGTCCACACCACATAACCTCCTTGGCAGCCTTTCTGCCTTCCTCCTCCGAAGGGCAGTTGTAGAACGGTCCTCTGGGCCCCTCATTGTAATAAGGGCGGTTGCAGCCAGGGCATCCGCGGACGGTAAATGCGCGCCAGTCCGTGATGGCCCTCTCTAGTGCGCTCTTGTCGCATCGGATGCCTGTTATCCTGCCCTCATCCCCGAATTCGAACTCTGCTGAAACTGCCCCCATCTCTACAATCAGATGCCTCGCAAGCTGGATCCTTCTGTAAGACATGATGGTCGGTCTGGGGCGTCCTTCTAGCGGAGTCCCTCTGATTGGGGTAAATGCGAAGAGGGATGGGATCACACCCATGTTGAAGGTGTACTGGATGAGTTCGACCGCCTCCTTCTCGGATTCACCAAGACCTATTATGATATGCGTGCCCACCTTCCCAAGACCGAATACCTCCACGGCGTCCCTCAGGGCGCACAATACGTCTTCCAAATCCTTCCCTTTAACCCTCCTGATTAGCTCCCTATTGGCGCAGTCTATCGGTATTGTGAGTATATCGACCCCAGCCCGCCTCAACCTAACCATCTCGTCCTTTGGGATGGGGGAGGTTGAAACCGAGATCGGTAACCCTGTCGACGAGATCGCCTCTGCTAATGCTGCCGCGTCATCCGAGATCCCCGGCTCTTCTGCGCACTGGATGCACACCCTCTGAATACCTTTGTTCCTATCCAGCCTTTCCAAGACTTTTGGGAGGCTGAATTCGATCCACTCGACCCTCGAGATCCTATCTCTAATACCAAGTGGCTGTGGGCAGAATCCACATGCCCCTCTGCACCTTTCCTTTACGAGAAAGATGTAGAGGGTAGTTGTTGACTGAGATGCACGCCCTTTTACCAAACCGATCTCCAATGCCGATCCATATGATAACCTAACATTGCCTATCGTCGAGCAGTCCCCTCCCCCCATCCCTGAGAACTATTCATTATCTATGGGGGTCTAGATTTCTCCCAGATCCACTCGAAAGAGTCGTGGAACACAGAAACTAAGCCTGGATTCTTGGTGTAACTGGGTCTGTGATATATTCTGCTGTTGCTACTCTTTCTGGCCCAGATGAGGAAGATTAACTCGCGTGAGTCAACTATGGTGAATCTGGTACTCCTCCACTCGCAGCCTGATACTCTTACCTCGATCCCATGCTGCACCATCTCCCTGATCCTTTTCGCTGCATCTCCTTCGCCAACAAGCAGGAGCACCCTTACCCAGACGCCCCTTTCCCGGGCCGAGAGTAGCTCCTCTCTTACCTTGTCGTACCAACTGAACTGTTCCGCAAGGATGCATATCTCCGACCTTGCCCTAGAGAGTATCTTGACGGTTTCGAGCTCCATTGCAGGCAGCCCGTCGATCACCTGCAAGAGTTCTTCCATCCTCATTCCAAGCCTCTTCTCCGCGTAGAGGGGCTCTAGCTCGGTCTGGAGTCTATTAACGGCTGCCCTGAGTTCAGAGATCTTAAGATCGCACTCGACCTCCTGTTTCTTCAGATACCTTTGCAAGAAGCTCTTGGGGGAATTGGGCGCTACACTTTCTCCCTTTAACTGAACGGCACCAACTGCTTCAAGTTCGTAGAGCGCCGCCTTGACCTCCTCAGAACTGATGTTCAGTTCACGTGCAATCCATTCTGCCCTCTCTTCTCCCCTCTCTACGAGGTACTGATATACCTTGATCTCTGTTTCGTCTAGCCCAATAGCTTTCAGGCCGCTGAATACCATCCAGGAAACACCCGTTCAGTCTATCATTTGCATTGTTCCTCAGATAAGTGTTATCGAAGACCCACTTCAATACGATCCATTATGTATCCTTCATTTCCTTTTTTATTTTCCTCTTAATCCCAGGACAGGCTGTGCCTCCATTACTTTCCTCCTCCTTCCTACCGGTGCTCTTTAGATCACCATTTTTCTCCTGATGTGCACCATGGCTCCTCACTCCGTAATCGGATCAGTCGTATGAGGACTATTTAATTGGAACCATTTATGCCCAGACACCTGGAGCTAACAAAACCAATAAAAACATTCATGTAATGTAAGGGCTTGGGAGTCTGAAATGCTGCTCGTTGGAGGTTGTCGGGCTCGCCGTTTTCATAGGGTGATAGAGCTAGGAGAACAGGGCACTCCCTTTGAAACGGACTGGAACCCGTTCGCCTTTTACAGGGCTTGGGCAAACTCAGCGGTCGTTGCCTCCCTTAATATCATGAACTCCATTTTGGAGTGTACAAGGCACCTTATGAGGAATAGCGTCATTTCCACAGCAGCTGAGCGGGGGTTTTATTGCATAAATGGTTCTTTACCCGTCCAAAAGGTATGCCCGAGAGTGCATCCTATCAACGTCGATAGTGACTGGTATCGATACGCCCTCTTGTCGGATAGTCTGTTGCAAGACTCGGGCGACTTAAGTAGGCTTCTTTCGGAGGTGTGTTTTAATCACTGCTCTTGCCCTCATGAATTAATGACTGATTTGAGAGGAAACGCTTCTATGCCAGGTCAAAAGGCAGGTTCAGACGTTCCGCAGCCCCAGAGAGTGCTTTCCAGACCTTGCTGTTCGCCGCTTTTGGCAATTCGTGAGGGAAGCATGTTTTCAATGGGAGACTGTCCCAGACGACCCAGAGTAGGAGGGATGTCTATTTGTGCGACCCTTCCAGGCTGAAGATAGGAGTACACGTATCTATCTCGGGCGCGATAGACCTTTCGGTAGACCGGGCAGTGGATGCCGGATGCAACACATTCCAGATCTTCACAAGGAACCCGCGGGGATGGAAGTTCTCGGAAATATCTGAAGAAGTGAGGCGGTCCTTTCTCAGGAAGGTGAAATCCTCACAGATTTGTCCGGTCGTTGATCACATGCCGTACCTCCCGAATCTTGCATCCCCTTCTGAAGAGATATTTAAAAAGTCGCTATTTACACTGAAGGCGGAGCTATACAGGTGTGACCAACTTGAGATCCCTTACCTCGTTACACATTTGGGGAGCCACATGTCCAGTGGCGAGGATAACGGTCGTAGGCGCGTCGTGCAAGCCTTGAACTCTGCACTTGAACAGGGGAACCGCTGCATGATACTGCTTGAGAATACGGCAGGTCAGAAGAACAGCCTCGGGACGCGCTTTGAGGACATCTGCGATCTGATAGATAGGACTGATTACCCTGATCGGGTTGGCGTCTGCCTCGACACCTGCCACGCCTTTGCCGCCGGGTACGATGTCAGGTCGGAGATAGGGGCCGTGCTCGATGAGCTGGACAGTTCGATCGGGATCGCGCGATTGATGGTGATCCACATGAACGACTCGGTCGGTGATCTCGGGTCCCATCTGGACAGGCACGAGCACATAGGGCTCGGGAAGATTGGAGAAGACGGGTTCAGACATATGCTCTCGGACAGGAGAGTGACAGAGCGCCCTCTCATCATGGAGACCCCCGTCGATGAGAGGCGGGACGACAAGGGGAACATTAAGAAGCTCAGGGAGTTGGCTGGAGTTGCTTAGTCACCAAGATCATCCCAGTGCCCTCCCTGCTCTCTTACTTGCCCTTTCGGTCTTCGACGGTTCTTGCTAGGATTATGCTCATCCCGGCAGATACGATACTCGCCCCTGCAACGATCGCGAATAGACTGTAGACAGCAGGAAACCCCACAATCCCTTCCTTAAGCTGGTTAGCCAAGAGCGAGATCCCGACCCAAAAGACTATGCCTGAGATCGAATCGGCCTTTCTCCTCACCATGTCGCGGATCAGGAATCTTGCGACCAGAATCAATACCTCGATCAGCAACATGGCTATTGCCAAGGTCAAAAGCGAACCGTAGACTTCGGGATGGCTCCCCCTTACGATCGGCAGGAAAAAGTTGTCCGAAATTTCGACCATCTCAAAGTCCAAAAAGAACTCCTTGAGGCTATCGAAGAGGTTCGGGTATATCACAAACAGGAGACCCAAGACGATCATGAACAAGCCGAAGTGAATCAACCCTAGGAAGTCCCAACCTCTCTTTGAGCTCAAAGTTCTGGCACCAAGCAACAATTCTCCTTCACATTTATAAACTTAAAACCATACAAAAATAAAAAACGGAAACCCTTATCTAATTATGTTGATGTTGATATAAATAGCCGGCTCTAATTTAGAGTTTGGAGGATGAATATGTCTGAACGGTTCTGCAGGCACTGCGGCTCCCCCCTCCCGGAGGGCTCTGAATTCTGCACCAAGTGCGGTAAAGCGGTCTCCGCAGCCCAGGCTCCCCCTGAATATGCACCCGCGCTAAAGAGAGCCAAGGGGGAGAACGGTGAGAAGGGTGAAAAGACAGAGAAGGGTGAGAAGGAGACTGAGAAACACGAGGAGAAGGAGCGGGAAGGCAGCGCCTTTGGGGCATTCTTCGGGGGCGGGGTCCTCATTTGGCTCGGGGTGACTTTCTACTTGGCCGTCAACAGCCTGATACCGTGGTCAAAGTGGTGGTCGTATTTCATTTCCGGTATGGGCATACTCTTGATACTACTGGGGCTCTTCCACTCCGCCCGGAGACAGAGCATCTTCCCTTTCATAGGTCTGGTTGCAGGGGGGGCTGTGCTCTCCCTCATGGGTTTCTCCGGCATCTACACCCTTGGCTTCGAGCTGTGGCCCTTGATGATAATCCTCCTAGGCATCGTCGTCATACTCATGGGTACCCTGGGAAGGAGGAGGATTCCTAAGCCCTGATCACCCTTCCGGTGAATATGTTGAAGAGGAAGTGCTCCAAGTAGCTCCTCCATGTTGTCCTCCCGAAAACCCTGAAGTAGTTTTTCCCTGCACACTCGATGTAGTCGCCAATGTCGTACCTTGGGAAGAGGCATGAGGAGACTATGACCCTCCCCCACTCGCCCCTCCTCAACTCGTAGAGCATCTTGAGCTTATCGCCCATTTTTACCTCGAAAAGGTAGAGATCGTAGTTGGGCACTACGTAGGGGTTACCGTCTATCTGCTGGGCGAAGACACCCTCTGTTGCCGTGTACATCTCCACTATGTTGGCATTACCATAGAGCCTCCGGATCTGTGGGGCGTGGTAGGTGTGGATCTTCGGGAGGCTCGTACAAAACGCGGCCTTGATCTTCCAGAGATCCTTTGGCAGCACTCCATGCCTCTTTTTCAAGTATCTCCCGAATGCCGTAATCACGTTGGTCACACCCATCAATGCCTTGATCTCCGACTCTCTTGCCCTTTCATACACAAGCTCGAACCTCCTCTCCCAGTCCTCTTTCCTGATCCCGCTTCCCAGACTATCGATCTCTTCCTGAATAGGGACTAAACCCACCCTCCCGAGCCTCGGGTTGTACTTCGCGTATGTCCCAGAGCTGAACCCGTACTCAATCCTGCCCGCTCTGGTCTCCTCCGATTCTACTTTGGACGGGAAGTTTAGGTTGAGCACTCCGCCGGAAAGTACTTCGTAGTCTCTGTTTCTCAGCGCATAGTTCACGAGACCGCGGGCTCCTCCAGCGAGGATCTCTCGTAGGTGCGTCCTTGTTGCTGGGATCAGCTTGGGGATGCCTGTAGTCCCACGAGTCATTGCCCACTTGACTACGGGCTCGCTGAGCAGCTCTTTATGGTCCCCATTTTTTACCTTCTCAATGAAGGGCCTGAGGCCCTCGTAGTTGACCGTTGGGAAAGCGCGCTGGTATTCACGGATATCTGAGATGCTCCCTGAGCAGAATCTGCTCCCGTACCCAGTCTTGGAGTAGCCCTCGGTGAGCCTCTCCAGCGTCTCGGTCTGTGCCTTCTTCGTATCCATGAGCGAGTCGTACCAGGGCTGCACTATCCCCTTGAGGTCCCCGATAAATCTATCCATCTTTTATGCACCAGAGGACTGGGCGTCGGGCAACCTGCTTCGCTCACTATGGTTCTACAAGGGTCTCTGTTTTGTACACACCTTCGAGCGCGTTTATCTTTTTGACGAGCGGACCTACGTCCTCCCTTTTCTCAACCTCGCAGAATACCACCACATCGAACCTTCCGAAAGTCGGGAATGTCTCCACGACCCCTGGTATCTTCTCGACCTTCTTAACAACATCCAAAATCGATACCTTTTCAGCATTGATGAGAATACATGCTTGGATCATATTCAACCCTCAAAGCAATGTTTCGACTAGTGTCTCTGTTGAGAGGACGCCATCGATCTTCGCGATCTCATATACGCTCACTCCGAGCTTTTCGAGGCTCTTGAATTCGAACTCAGCGACAATGTCGAATGCCCCTAGGGTCTCAAAAGCCCTCTTCACGTCCCTCATCTCCTTTATCTTGCTGAGCGCTTCTGTTGCCATTCCAGGCTTGCAATGGATCATAATACACGCGAGCGGCATACTCGGCAGCTCCTGTCTGATAATCATGCCTAGGCTCTATTTATGCTTCTCTAAGGGGGTCACTGCAGCTTTGGCAGGAACCTGTAGAGAGGGTGATCCTTTTCTGCGGTCCTCATGCCGGCTAGCCTCTCGCCGTACGCCTTTATTGCTTCGATGACCGCCACAGCCTCGAATATGTAGCCCGACGCCTTTAATGGACCGTAAATTATGAAGTCCGCCCCGCCCAGCTGGATCATGGTGTTGAGCGCGACATTTATTGCCCTTGCGCTCTTCCTCGTAACCTTCTTCTTTGCAAGGGGTTGGTACGCGGCATTTGAGGGTGCGCAGCCAGAGGGCAAACCAAGCTCTGTCCGGATCATCCTCATTGCCTCGACAGCAAGGTGTACGCTGGTGAAGTCTATTACACCTACATCTACCGCTGCCGCCTCTATCCCAGACTGTTCGCATCTGCCGATTAGGCGGTCCTTCAGAATCGCAACTTTCTCGCTTGCATAAACAGCGGACGGATCCAGCGTCTGTATAATCGCGAATTTTATCCCGTTAGGTGCCATCTCGGCAAGCTCGGCATCGCTGGTATACTGTGAGACCGAATTCACCCCGCACCTTCTGGAGATCCCCATTTCGGAAGCCTTCCTATACCCCTCTATCCTGGTCTCCTCATTAAGCCCGCCAATAAGCAGCGGACCAGCGGTCAGATCCGATAGAGCCTCTAGGTACTTCCTCATTGCTTCGGGCGTCTCGGCGATCACGTCTATGGCATGCGGGAGTCCGACCTTCCTGCTCAGCCTCTCAGCGCTCTCAATCTCTCTCCTCACCCTCTCAATGTCGACCTCGCCGCTGTTGTGGTTCAAGACCTTTTTGTCACCGCGATAGAATAGGCTACCTATTAGGACAGGCTTACCTGCAACTCCGAACTTGATTCCGCCAACTTCGTAGGGAGGGGCATTCATGCCACTTCGACCTCCAATTCTCTGATAGCCTTCACCATTTCTTTCAATTTTTCTACAGCCACATCACGGTCGAACGCCCTAAGCCCACAGTCCGGATGTACCCAAGCCAGGTTGTCAAGCTCATAAGCGTCTATTATCTTTCTCAACAACTCCTTGATCTCCTCTTTACCCTCTGTCCTGTTCTCCATC
>JASFYL010000045.1 GCA_030055575.1 Thermoproteota archaeon
ATCGGACCGTATGCGTCTATCGAGACGATCATCCCGGTGGTCGAGAGCATCGCTGCCGCGGCTATGGATATCCCGTACACTCCCAACTCTGGAGAAGAGGCTCCTCCCGAGAGGAAGTAGGACGCAAGTATCCCCACGACAATCACAATGACCGGGAGGAATGTGCTCCTCATGCCCATCCCCAGACCGGCTATGATGTTCGTCCCGGCGCCGGTCTTCGAGGCCTCAGAGACGAAGAGCACGGGCTTGTGGGAGTACGAAGTGAAGTAGTCTGTTATCATCACCATGCACACCATGACCGCAAGTCCGACGATCGAGCACAGGAAGATCCCGAGGTCGCCCCCCATGAAGAAGTGGCTTACTGCGTAGAACATCACTGCCGAGATGGCGGTGGTAACGGCGAGCCCCTTGTACAGCGCGTTCATTATCTTGCCACTCTTCCCGACCCTTACGAAGAAGGTGCCAACCACCGTGGCAAAGATCGCCATCGCGCCGATCATAAGCGGAAGCGAAATAGCCCCGCTCCCGAACTTAGCAACCACTGCAGGCGAGGACGCCAGGAGCATGGCTGCGAGCGCGGTCACCACGTATGTCTCGAAGAGGTCCGCGCCCATCCCCGCGCAGTCCCCGACCGCGTCCCCTACATTGTCGGCGATCACCGCTGGGTTCCTCGGGTCGTCTTCAGGTATCCCTGCCTCGATCTTCCCCACGAGGTCAGCCCCTACATCCGCAGCCTTGGTGTAGATCCCACCGCCGACCCTGGCGAAGAGGCTGATGAGGCACGCTCCGAATCCGAATCCGACGAGCAGCGTTGCTTCCCCGAAAGCCATGTAGAATGCCGTAAGTCCCAGAAGGGCTAGACCCACGATGGAGAACCCGGAGACCGCGCCTCCCTTGAAAGCCAGGGAGAGTGCTGCCTGGAGCCCTTGCTTTGCCTTGTTCGCGGTCCTGACGTTCCCCTGGGTGGTCATCTTCATCCCAATGTAACCGCAAAACGCCGAGAGAGTTGCCCCCACCACGAAGCCCACCGCGGTCTGCCAGTTTATGGCGACGAGAAGGACTATGGCAATCACAGCAGCAAAGGCAGCAACAGTCTTGTACTGGCGGTTCAGGTATGCGTTGCCCCCCTCCCGGATTGCCCTGGCTATCGCCTTCATCTCGTCTGTGCCCTCGTCTTCCTTCATGACGCTCATGGCTAGGTAAACCGCGTACAAAAGTGCGACTATGCCTGCCGCGAGCGGCAGTACGGTCTCTAGCCCGAGTCCGTTCGTGAATGATGCCAACACTTCACTCATCATATGCCACCTTTCCCCTTGATATGTTGATGGACTGATTCAGCCGGGGGAATATTTAAGCGATTCGATATTTTATGCAAAATTTGTTACGACTAGAGAAATCGTAGGAAAATAAAGCCTTTTTGACCAGCCCTCACTCCACCGGAATCTGCGTGATCTCGCAGTTGCCCCCCTTGAGCGAAAAGACGATCCGCTTCATCCAATTTTCGTCTTCATGCGGGAAGTCTGACCGGTAGTGCGCGCCCCTGCTCTCCTCCCGCAGGGATGCAGCCATCGCGGTGACCTCTGCCATGTCGAGCATCATCTGCACGATCGAGTGCTCGAGGGGTTCAGTGGACATTACGCCCTCCTCCCTGATCCTGTTGAATGTAGCCAACGCCTCCCTTAGCCTGGCAGCGTCCCTGATGATACCGACGTCGTTCCACATTGTCTCCCTGATCATGCTTATCGCCTCCTTTGCGCCAACCTCCCCTCCCCTCGCTTGGGGTTGTGACGATGGTCCTCCGTAGGTCTTTGGATCAGCCTGATCGACCGTACTCGCGTACATCGAGGCAGCCATTCCGGACCTGAAACCGAATGCAATAGCCGCGGCGAACGCGTTGCCGCCGATCCTGTTTGCGCCGTGCACTCCCCCGGCAGCTTCTCCGGCAGCATAGAGTCCTTGGACAGAAGTCGCCCCGTTTGCGTCGGTCTTTATCCCGCCCATCATGAAGTGGGCGTATGGAGAGATTCCGACCTTTGAGCTCCTGAGGGGGACCCTCCTCGCCTCCAGATCCTTGACCGCAGACATCAAGGCTGGGTTCGACTCGAGGTCGCTATCCTTTATTCCCCTGCAGTCGAGGAAGAGCTTCCTCTCCGACCCGCCGCCGAGGGTCTCCTTCGCGATGAGTATCGAGAAAGCGTCCCTGGTCAACTTCCAAGGCTCGGTGATCCCGTGCCTCTTGAAGATCGAGTTCCCCTCCCCGTCGACCACGTCCCCGCCGTGCATCAACAGCTGGGGGTAATCGATGAACAGCCTCGGGAGCCCCTCCTCGGAGACCATCATCGGGTAGAACTGGACGAACTCCATGTCGACAAGCTCTGCGCCAGCCCTGAAAGCGAGGCTGCACCCGTACCCCGAGGATCCTGCGGGCATCAGGGTCTTCGAGTAAATCTCCCCAGAACCGCCGGTCGCTACCACTATCGCCTTCGCCTTTATAGCGACAGGCTCCCCTGTGTCGGTCCTTGCGCCGACGGCTCCGACCGCCCTCTTCCCCTCCTTCACGATCCCGGTGACCATCGTCCTCTCGACAAACCTGACGCCCAGGCCCTCGGCCGCTGACCGGAGGGTCCTCTGCAGATTCGAAGCCCTGCCCTTCATGTAGTACGACCTCGGCTTCGAGTGCCCGGGGATTGGGTATGCCTTGATTTCCCCTCCATCCTCCTCGAACTCTATGCCTAGTCCCATCAGCCTTGAGAAGTACTTGGAGGCGTCCCTGACCATCACCTTCGAGAGCTCCCTGTCGTTGATCATGCGCCCTCCGCGTAGCGTGTCCTGGAAGTGCAGGTCCGTGCTGTCGCCAGGGTCTCCGAACGGGGTCACCGCGGAGAGTATCCCGGCAGCCACGGCGGTCGTGTTCCCCCCTCCGACGATCGTCTTCGTCACTATCGCGGTCTTGGAAAGGTCTGACGCGGAGGATATCGCCGCGCAGAGCCCGGCGAGACCCCCTCCTATCACCAGCACGTCGGTTTCAAGCTCCATTGGAATCGCATCCCGCCATCCAGCTACTGGCTGAGCAGTCGGCAGAACCAGTCGAGCCTCACCCGCCGAAGGGTGGGAGCCCGATCAGGACCTCCGACCCTTCATGGATCTCCTTCTTCATCTCTGCCCTGGAGAGGAGGGCTCCGTCCAGCGTTATCATTATTCCGTCCTCGATCACAGAGTCGGTCAGGAGTTTCTTTATCCTTTCACCGTACTTCTCAACCAAGGCTTGGATGAGGTCCTCGACGGTGGCGCCCTCCGCCAGCTGGAGCTCCTCCTCCTTGACCCCTGTCGCATCCCTGAGGATGGAAAGGTAAGAGACTTTTACGCGCAAGCCGGCCACCGCCTCTGGATATACAAATCAGCAGTTGCCTGCTTACTCGGTCTTCTTCCCCCTCGACTTGAGCTTCTCCAGCACCTGGGGCATAGTGGTGTACTCCATCTCCTCCGGACCGAGCCTCTCCGGCATGAACGGCCCGTGCCTCCGCATGTAGTCCGCTATCTCGCACGCCTTCGCCCGGGTCATGTCGAAAGCCGGGTCGTCGAAGAGGTCCGAGGGTCCCGTCAGCCTCCCGTTCTTGATCTGGAAGCCCAGCGCGATTAGCCTCGGCGGGCCGTCGAACCTGGTGCACCTCGCGTTCCGCTGGGCTACGGGCATGATCGGCCCGTAGTGCGACCCCCTCATCCACCCCGCTACGAGGTGCGGGAACGCGAAGGGCTCGAGGACCTCCCCGACCGCCGGAAGCCCGTGCTGCGCCCTCACGATCGCGACTGGGTCGTCCTTGCCCACATACCTACCCGCGATGAGGCACAGCTTCGTGATGCTCACCTTCGATGCTACAGTCCCGTCCTTCTTGCTGATCTTCTTCATGATGTACCTGCCCGTAGTCCCTACCAGCGCGAGGAGGTCGTAGGACTCCTCTGGGGTGCTGAGCTCGAAAGAGGTGCCCTCCAGTACGTCCAGCACCTCGAACTTGAAGCCGTCGTGCATCGATGGGTCGATCACCAGCCCGGCTGTCGAGAAGGGGTCTGCAAAGACCCTGTAGAGGGGTAGGTTGAATGCCCCCGGCTCGGTCTTGTCCGCCATGAAGATTACTACCGGCTCACTCTTCCTCTCCTCGAACTCCACCTCCGCGTATCCCGGCCCAAGGCCCTTCAGGTTCCCCGAGAAAGCGTCGCAGAGGAGGTCCTGTCCGGCCGCGTAGAGCCCCAACTCCTCTGCAACCCTCGCGGCCTTCTTGAAGGTCTCCCACGCCATATTGTGTATCTCGGGGTTGTCCTCCCCTTTATTGTGAGTGATTATGAGCTCGAGGTCGTCGCCGCAGTTAGTCACATAGAAGTCGCTTATCAGCCCGGAGCTCTTAGCCTCGCTCATTGCATCCTGCGCGGCCTTCAGCTGCGCCGGGTGGACCACGTTGTGACCCGCAAGCGACCCGACGTCAGCCTTGAGCACGCTTAATGTTGTCCTGACCATACGATACACCACGTCAGTTGATTATCCTCCTCTGGTCTTAAAAATACTCTCATCCACCAGCCGTTTTCGTATAGTGTGCCTCCTCGGCATTTTGATGTGACCATCATATCCTGATTATGTGACTAAATCATGTGAAGGAAACTCCCTATCACAAGCATCATAATCACATAAGCCGCGAGCCCGAAGTAGGCGAGGTCCCTCTTCATGAGGAAGTATATCCCAGCCATCATCACCCTCAGGAATGGGGTAAGTATTAGGGCAAGTACGCCGATCCACGCCACCTCGGAAGAGGCGAAGTACCCGACCGACGCCAACGCAGCACCGGTGAGCACCCCTGCCCTCAAGACCCACGAGATGAGCCCCTCTACAGTCACCAAGCCAGCACACCCCCTGCCTTCAGCAGCAGCACGACCCCGAAGAACGCCAGGACGGTTGCGAGGATCCTGCGGAGAACCTCCGACCTAGACTTGGCAAGAAGCCTCGTACCAACGTAGGCGCCTACCATTATTCCCAGCACCGTGGGCGCCGCTAGCTGGACGTCGACAAGCCCGCCTTGGAAGTACACGGCGGCGCTGGCAGCGGCTGTGACCCCGACCATGAAGTTGCTCGTCGCGGCGGCGGCTTTTATCGGGATCTTCATCACAATGTTCATTATAGGCACCTTTATCACACCACCCCCTATCCCGACCATGCCTGAGACCGCCCCCGCGACCAGGCTCGCCGCTACGCCGAGCTTCAGGTTCTTGACCCCGTACTTAACGGTCGCGCATGCCTGCTCGTCGTAGAACTCGCCCCGCAGCGCGCCCTCCCCCTCGCAGCCCGGCTCACCTGAGCGCCTTCCCTTGAGCATCGTGGCGGAGGTGTAGAAGAGGACGCACCCCAGCATGGCTTGGATTGCAGAGACCGGGAGGGAGAGGGCTAGGAAAGCCCCCAAGACCGCGCCGGTGACCGTGAAAGCCTCGAGGACCATCGCCAGCCTGAGGTTGGTCATCCTGTCCTTTATGTATACGCTCCCAGCCGTGCTCGAGCTGGCTATGACGGCAATGAGGCTCAGTGCCACGGCTTGGTGGGCTGGGATGTTCAATGCTAAGAGGAGGAAGATTATCATCAGGACGCCCCCTCCGAGCCCGAGCATCGCGCCCAGGCTCCCGGCGAAGACCCCGAAGAGGAGTATTGCAAGTGCGACGAGGTGCTGCTCCAAGCCCAACATCCCACAAAGCCTGCCAAAGTCAAACCGTTATATATCGATGCCCTTCATTTATATCCCTGTGGCTGTGGTCAACATGAGGTCCGATGTCATCAAAAAAGGCGTCCAGAAGGCGCCGCACAGGGCCCTGATGAAGGCTCTCGGGCTCGTGGACGAGGAGATCGAGAGGCCGATAATCGGGGTCGTGAACTCGTGGAACGAGATCATACCCGGGCATGTGCACCTCAACAGGGTCGCCGAGGCGGTCAAGGCGGGGGTCCGCATGGCGGGGGGCACCCCTCTCGAGTTCAACACCATCGGCATCTGCGACGGGATAGCGATGGGTCACGAGGGGATGCGGAGCCCGCTCGTCAGCAGGGAGATAATCGCGGACTCGGTCGAGGTTGTTGCGAACGCCTACGCATTCGACGGGCTCGTATTCGTCTGCAGCTGCGACAAGATCGAGCCGGGGATGGTGATGGCAGCCCTCCGGGTAAACGTACCCTCGATATTCGTGACCGGAGGTCCGATGCTCTGCGGTTTTTGGAAAGGGCAGAGGCTCTCCTTGGACATGACGTTCGAGAGCATAGGGGCGTACATGAACGGAAAGATGGGGGAGGAGGAGCTCAGGGAAATAGAGGAGCTCTCCTGCCCCGGACCTGGCTCATGCGCGGGG
The DNA here is from genome assembly GCA_030055575.1 of Thermoproteota archaeon. GTDB lineage: Archaea > Thermoproteota > Methanomethylicia > Methanomethylicales > Methanomethylicaceae > Methanosuratincola. The sequence goes on from JASFYL010000045.1 coordinate 6,373, forward strand.
ATGTACACCGCGAACACGGTGGCTTGCCTAGTTGAGGCGATGGGGCTCTCGCTGCCGGGGAGCGGAACGGTACCCGCGGTCGATGCGAGGAGGCTCAGGCTGGCTAAGCGCGCAGGGATGAAGGTGATGGAGCTCCTAGAGAAGGGGATAACCCCGAGGATGATAGTCAACGAGAAGTCCATCCGGAATGCCATAACCGTCGACGTGTCGATGGGCGGCTCGACGAACGCTATCCTCCACCTGATGGCGATCGCGAACGAAGCAGACGTCCCGCTCAGGCTCGAGGCATTCGACGAGATAAGCAGGAGGACGCCGCAGCTCGTCAACATGATGCCCGCGGGCGACGTCCCGATGGAGGACCTCGACAGGGCGGGCGGGGTGATGGCGCTCATGAGGCAGCTTTCGGGGATTGGGCTAATCGATCCGGAGCCGATAACGGTCACCGGGGAGAGCATAGGCAAGAGCATCTCCGAGGCGAGGATAGTCGGAGAGACGATAAGGAGCCCCGCCAACCCGATAAGGCAGACCGGGACGCTCGCGATACTCCGGGGGAACCTCGCGCCCGACGGGGCGGTGATCAAGACCGCTGGGCTCAAGAAGACCACGTTCGAGGGTAGCGCGCTCGTCTTCGACCGCGAGGAGGACGGGATAAGGGCAGCCCAGGAAGGGAGGATAACCGAGGGGACCGTGGTCGTGATAAGGTACGAGGGCCCCAAGGGTGGACCTGGGATGAGGGAGATGCTCCAGCTGACCTCGATGCTCGTGGGAATGGGTATCGGGGAGAAGGTCGCCATGATAACCGACGGGAGATTCTCCGGAGCTACCCACGGGATGATGGTCGGGCACGTATCCCCAGAAGCCGCTGAGGGCGGTCCGATCGCCGCACTGAGGGACGGTGATACGGTTAGGATAGACATAGAGAGGAGACTCCTTGAGGTGAAAATCAGCCAGGAGGAGCTCGCGTCCAGGCTATCGAAGTGGTCGCCGCCCGAGCCGAAGTACAGGAGGGGCGCTTTCTACAGGTACAGCCGCATGGTCACCTCGGCTTCCACCGGCGCGGTCCTCCTCTAAGTTTTATATTTTTCCATCCTGGAATCAAAAACTGCCTACGGAGTTTCCCGTAATAGTGCTTCTAATTGTGTCGGACGACCCGTGCCTGAGCCTTTATAGAAGGCATAACTGATGCTGGTGCGAACTTTCCATTAGTGACACATATTCATGATCGTCTGGTAACAAATGCTTGCACCTAAACCGCATCATTCGCTCCTAAGCGCGACTACTGGATCCATCTTGGACCCACGCCTTGCCGGGTAGAATCCCGCCAGGAGGGCTACCGCTATTGCAAAGAGCAGGACGAACGCTGCTATGTCCGCCCTTATTATCGGGGTGTAGGAGAAAGACTGGGCGGTCCCAAACGAACCGGCTGTCCTGCTTATTCCCGCCGAGAGGATCACGGGTATGACATAAGAGATGCCTGAACCCACCAAGATGCCCAGCGCCCCCCCAACCACACCCATGATTGCTGCCTCAGAGAGGAAGATTAGCAGCACATCGTTATTTGTAAACCCGAGCGCCTTCAGCACGCCTATCTCCCGGGTTCTTTCGATCACCGAGACGAACATTATGTTCATGATCCCTAACCCAGCCACGAATAGCGATATCGCGGCTATCGCGCCGAGCAGAACCGTGAGCTGCCCCGTGATCGTCGAGACGATCTGCGTGATCTGCTTCACTGTGACTATGTTGAGGCGCGTCCCGTATATCGCCTTGATGTTATCCACGGCGTAGTCCACAGAGTCCGCGTCGTTTGCCTTCACGAAGAGGGCGCTGTAGCTGCTCCTCCCCGTCAGAGCCATCGCGCCCTTGAGGGACATGAAGAGGCTGTCGTCGACTGATATGAATGCTGCGGTGCCGTACGGCTCCAATACGCCGATGACCTGGACCGTCTTCCTGACCGGATTCACGAGCCCAATCTCTATTGTCGTTGTCTGCCCGAATGTGACCAGCGGATATGTGAGGTCTTGGGGCTGGCTCACGTATGATCCTATCAACACCTCCGAGTAGCTCACGGGCTGGTATAGCCTCCCCTCAGCGAGCTTTGCGCCGCTTATCAGTATGTCGAACTCGGAACTATCGATCCCAACCAGCGTAAAGATGCGGGAAGTCCCCCCTCCGTAGACCCTCGCGGTTGAGGTTACGATCGGCACCACGTAATCTACCCCGGGCATTTGGAGGATCCTGTTCGCGTCTGTTTGTGTAAGTACCACTGAGCCTGAGGATGGTCTTATGCTGATGGTGTTGGGGCCCAGCCTGTTCACCTGCTCGAGGATGCTTGCCTGGATCCCCTCGGTCTGGGAGACGAGCGCCACTACCGCCGCCGTCCCCACCATTATCCCAAGCACCGTCAGCGCAGCCCTGAGCTTGCGCTGCCTTATGCCGCGCAGCCCCCACCTGATGATGTCTGAAGGCTTCATTGGCGGCTACCACGCTTTCTCCGGGTTAGGTAGATTGCCGCCAGAGCCAATATCAGGACCGCCGCTGCCAGGATGTAGATCCAGTATGCTTCCAGGAAGGACACGTACCCGGGCTTGGCTGGCTGCTGTGCCCCATTCGAAGCCTCAGCCACCCTCAAATTGAGTAGCACGGGCAGAGACGACTCCCGGATCTGCCCAAGGCTGTCCTTGTAAGTGTATGGGATTGTTATCTGGTACGCTCCGGAGGACAAGTTCTCGCCGACCATGCTGAGCGTGAAGGATGAAGGGACATCCACTGCGATGTCTCCTATGAAAACCTTGTCCCCAGAAGCAGGTCGTATCGCGCCGTCGCCCGACGGGTAGAGGATCGCGCTCTTGGCTGGCGCAGACCCGATGTTGATCACCGTAACCGAGACGGAGAAGGGCTTGCCCGGGGTCACGTTCTGCGGGAAGGTCGAGGTCTCCAGCAC
>JASFYL010000046.1 GCA_030055575.1 Thermoproteota archaeon
TCATTCAATTCAGTATTGTCCGCCTGCTACGGAAGCTCGACATCGCTTGGGCTTTTGGATCGAGGGTGGTTGCCGTCACAGACGAGTTGTTGCGCATATTCAAGCAAGCAGACGCAGTTATGTTGCTTTCTTGAGTCTGACGATTGGTCGCAATACGCTACAATCAAACCGGTTATGCACACTAAAGAAAGAGCTCACTCCCAAACAAATAAAAGAATTGGTATCGAAAGCATAAAGAGTTCTCTACCTCAGACAATTGACCAAATTGCAAAAAGGAGAGTGATGTCCCTCAACCTCTTCTCAAAAGATACTTGCTAAAAAAGAAATTGATAGGCAAAATTTCGACGAAGACGGTCATCCTCCTATTGATCGGATCAGCTCTTCTTTCAGGTCCTTCTGTAGGTGCTTCTGATAGGCGCTTATAACTTTTGAGGACTCTTGCCCGAGAATCTTGCGGCAGAGCGTTGGGTCACGCACGGTTTCGAGGATCCTGATGGCGAAGGCATGCCTCCAGTCAGCCACCCTCACCCTTCTCCCGAGTATCATTTCAGTGTACTTGTGGTTTATGTTAAGGACTTGGCGGCGGCTGAGCTTGAAGATCTCCTCTTCAGCCTTCAGATCCTTCGCGTACTCTTTCAGATGGGGGAGTATGGAGGGCATCACTAGTACCTCCCTTTCTGAGCCGGGTCGCCCTGCCCTGATGATCCCCCTCTTGAAGTCCACATCGCCCTTCTTGATCCTCAGCAGCTCGGAGGTCTTCATCCCGGTCGTAGGGTAAAGGCTCATCAGCACAAAGTCCCTAAGGTTCATCTCCCCTTTACGGTGCATCGTCCTGATTCTGTCGAGGAACTCGCCGACCTCGGACCAAGTCGGCACATCATCCAGCCTTACCTTGGACATTTTGGATTACCGTCGTAGGTCAAAGCCTATTTTATCTTTATCGCCTCAGAGACTTCCTTTATGCGGTCTCCAATTGCAAAGTCCAGGTATATCTTCACAGTCTCGAGCCTGGCGTGGCCAATAAGCCTTCTGCAGAGCTCAATATCCCTCGTCTTCTCGAGGATCCTTATCGCGTAGGCATGGCGGAAGGCGTGGCTCCTGATCCTCCTCCCGATGAACCTCTCAGTATACCTGTGCGTGATGTTCAGGATCTGGCGCCTACTGAGGTCAAACAGCCTTTCCCCAGGGATGTCCCTTAGGTATTCCCGGATGAACGGCCGCAGATCTTGGCTCAGGATCGTCTGCCTAACAAAACCCTCCTTCTTCTTGAGCTGGGTTATGGTTATTATGTTGGAGCTGAAATCGAAATCTGACTTCTTCAGCAGGAGCAGCTCGGAGGTTCTTATCCCAGTCGTGGCGAGCAGCCCGATGACGCACAGGTCCCTCAGAGGTACTTCCCCCTGCCTGTAAGACTTCATCATCGAGCTGAGGAGCTGCTCCACGTCCTTCCAAGTGGGCACGTCCCTGAGATCAAGCCTCTGCTTGGGCATCTGGCTTTCCCATACCCGTAGTATGGAGGGTTTAAGGATATAAAAATGAATCTTTTCAAAGGTCTATGATCCTGTCGAATAAAACCATCAGCTGTTCCAGGAGCGCCCTCTCCCTCTCATTTATGCCACTGCCCTTGTCGTCAAAGAAGGTTCCCCAGTACGCGCTGCCCACGAAAGTCCTAGCTGTCAGTATCGCCTCTTTCATGATATAGAGCCGACCCCTGTGCAGGAAGATCGACATGTCGTTGATGAAGAGAACAGGCGTCGGGCTGCTGAGGTAACTCCGGAGCAGGGGCTCAAGCGCCTTCGCATTCAGTTCAGCGAGGTGCACGACACCCCTCTTGTCCTTCCCTTCCACCCGAGGCGCATGGACGTAAGCTGGTGTGAGGTACCTTGCTCCCCTGGCATCCCGAAGCTTCAGCTTCCCCCCTACCTTAACGACTCCCACAAAACGCTCGTCAGGAGCCATATCGATGACCGTTACGGATCCTTCCTCCGCATTAATTGCACCTTCCAATATCTTCTCGAGCAGGAAGGTCTTCCCGGTGCCTACCCCACCCCTCAGCAGAGTCCTCTTACCGCTAAGCGTCAAAAAATCAATCCCTTCCAAGGACCCCCCTCCTCTTCAGAGCAAGCACCACGAGGTACCCTAATACCGCTCCAGGGATGCTGCTCATGAGGAAGAATATTGTGAAGAGCTCCCACTGCGCGGTGAAAGCTAGGAACTGCGGGAGTGCAGGTGCCCCAATGAAGGGAGCCACAAAGAAGGCGCTGATGAGTGCACCCAGCGCAGTCCCTACAGGCTCGGTAAGCCCGGCAGCCTCCCTCCTAAAGAAGCATTTGTAAGCCAATCCGACCACGATCGCACCGGGCACGCCCCCCGAGAGTGCGAATAAGGTGCCGGTTCCTATCCCGATCCTGATCACCCCGATCAGAGCGGCAACTAAGGCAGCATAAACAGGCCCAAGCAGAATTCCTGCTACGACATTTATCATGTGCTGGAAAGGGAAGACTTTGGTGGGGCCTATCGGGACGGCCCCAGGGAAGACCGAGAATGTTGCCCCAAGTGCGACCAGCATTGCAGAGAGCACGACCTTGTACGTGTGGCTCTCCGATCGGCTTTTGAGAGGCCCGGTTTCCCTCATGCGATATTCTTCGGATTTGTATTCTCTTTGATTATTATTAGCCATGCTGTTCCCTCCGCTGGCATTACCCAGTTCAGGTTCAAAGGGTCGGCAGCGGCATAGCTGCCCTCTCAGCCGTCTTCCGACAGCTCCCCTTTGCCCATGCTACCTTGGGCGCATTTATAAGCATTACTATCACTCGTCTATATCAAAATCCATATGAGCTATTATTGGGATACAATATATCTTTGACGTAAATTTTAATTCTAATTATTAAAATGTTAATATAGCGATTATAGTATTTTAAAAACACTATTTTTATTTATATGATTATAAATAATCTTAAAGGTCTCAATTCTTATCATAATTATTATTAAAAATAAAAATATTATAAATTAATAATTTTTTATGTAAACGATATTTTTTGAGATCTGCATACTGCTCTGTGGGGGGGGAAGGAGAACAAAATCGCTCTACGGGAGCCAATTGCGAAGAGGGCGCTCCGTTCTTTCTTAATGCTAGATATTCATCATTTCAGGCAAAATTTCAAAAGCGATTCAAAAAGCATGTCTTTTTATGTTTGTTTGATGCTATGCGGTATTCCCCAGCATACCAAGGATCCGCTGGTTTCCATTTCCCAGGTTCAGAATGTAAAATGGTTCGACACCGGTCTCCTGCAGCGGCGATGGTAATGATGCGCGCGGCTGTAATACCGATCCTGCCCTCGGAGAGGTTGAGAGGTGCGTGTGCCCCACTCCTCGGATGGCTGGCAGGCATGCAGAACGGATAGATCGGGTTTATTACTTCCGCTGCGGAAGTAACTTCCGGTGCGGAAGTTGCTCTTCGATCCTTCACCGAAGAGGAAGAGGGAAGACCTTTACGATTTCGACGAGGAGTTAGCCAAACTTCAGAGCTACTTGGGTCAGCCGCTCGTAGCGGTAGTCGGGCTCAGGAGGACCGGAAAGACCTCGTTGATCCTCACCGCTCTCGAGGAGTCCGGTCATCCTTACATCTTCTTTGACTTGAGAACGATCTCCCCCTCTACTAAAGATCTTTACCAGCTCGTCTCCAAGGGTCTTGAAGACTTTCTCGCGAGCGGATCTACCTGGACGGGGGTCAGGAATGCCTTCGTCAGGCTCCTCAAGCTGGTCAGGGGGGTTTCGATATCGGGCGTCTCGGTAGACCTCGCATGGGGGCGCGGTGAGAGACCGATGCTGACTGACATCTTCGGGGCGCTTAACGAGGCAGCCGGAGAGGAAGGCTCCAAGCTCGTAATAGCCGTGGACGAGGTCCAGAGGGCTACTGGTCAAGTCTCGGTCGCGCTCCAGAACGCGTTCGCCTACTCCTACGATCATCTGAGGAACCTCTCCTTCGTGATCTCCGGCTCGGAGATGCAGCTCCTCTACAGGCTGCTAGAGGATCCCGAGGCTCCGCTCTATGGGAGGGCTTTCCTCGAGGTCAAGACTCGGAGGCTCGCGAGGGACGAGGCGGAGGACTTTTTGGAGAAGGGGTTCGAGGAGGCGGGGGTCAGCGTCGGGCAAGGCGAGATCGAAGAGGCGGCTGCCAGGCTTGACGGGATCATAGGGTGGCTGACGTACTACGGGTATTCGAGAGCGATCAGGGGGAGCGGGCTAGACGAGGCGTGGCGGAGCGCAGTGAATTTAGCCGGGAGCGAACTGGCGAACTTCCTAGCCTGCAGGGTGAGCAGGGAGAGGTACAGGCTGATTTTGAAGCTGCTGGCGCGAGGAGTCAAGGAGTGGGGCGGGCTCAAGTCTGGTCTTGAGGATCGGGAGGGAAAGAGGGTCAGCGACAGAGTCCTCTACGAGATCTTGGAAACGCTTAGGAAGCACTCGCTAATAGACGAGCACAATGATTTCCAGGACCCCCTCCTCAGAGAGGCGGCCAAAGGGCTATAGGAGCTCCGACGCCGACCGCCCTGCCCTCCAGCGTAGGCTCGATTCAAACAAGGCGTACATCATGATCCGCTCATTGGAAGGGGGTGGCTGCCAGTCCTTCCGGATCTCACAGCCGTCATATCAGACGGCTACCACTACCGCATCGCGTCCGTGCGGGCGACGACCATTGCCGCCTTATCCTTTTTATTGTTCTTCTATTCGTGCATCTTCGGTCGGTCGACTTCTTTTTCATCCGCTTTTGCTCATCCACCTCATGGGGCGCTTCCATTTCCCAATCTCACACAGAATGGGAAATGATCCGATGCTGGAAGGCTGCCAATTTTTTCTCTATTTTTTCTTTATATGGAAAGATTGGGAAATGTTTTTCCCAAGCCGGTCTCTCCAGGGACATGTGGATTTAGAACAAACAAAGATTGCATTGGTACTTCTACAACAGAAAGTATTGAATTTTGATCTTACATTATAAAGAAATGCTTCTGGGATGCCCCGCTACGCGCTCCAGCGAGGTGCTCGCCGTTTGCTGTAAACTTGTTTACTTTCATAGTAGGCATCTAGATCCAACTGCCTGAACTATCGTAATCTGATATCTTGGGATATTGACTACAGGACCATAGATTATTATATTGCAAAATCTATCATTAACACAGGTGGGAGTATTGGGCTTAACATTCGGGGAGGTGCTGGAAGGCGGTCGCGGGTCTACGGTGAACGCCACAGTGTCTTGGCGCGTGGCTTACTATAACACAGGTCCCCCTCCGGTGGTTGCGGAGATCCTGCGCGGATCCAGCAGGGGCGCGTTCTTCGAGGAGCTAGTAAAGCTTTCGGACATCCGCCTGAGGGCTGACGCGAGGGCTATCCTCATCTCCCCCAGGAGAGCGATCGGGGTAGAAAAGGTCAGGCTCGCTTCTTCTTTCGGAGTTTATGTTGTGCTGGACACCGATCCAGATGGTCTGAGCCTTGCCTCCAGCGGAGCCGATGTGGGGGAGGTAAACTCCAGAGCGATATCGGCGATCTTGGGAAGCAGGAATAGAAAGGTCGCTTCCGAGTGCAGGGCTGCTATACTCGCTCTGCTCGAGGAGCGGTGGCTAACCTTGGAGGAGCTGATCTCCAGCCTAAGCTTCTCCTTCAGTGCTAGGACGGTCTCACAGCAGCTCAGGTCGCTGACGAGGAGCGGATCTGTGCGGGTGCTGGGGAGGACCAAAGGGGGCTATGGCGTCTTCGGGATCCCTGGGCGCGTATACCCCTTAAGGGGAGACTTATCGAGGCCATCCACGCTGAGACACCTGAGCGGGGCAGTAATTGCGGTGTTGGCGTCCTCCGGCAGGGCGCTCTCCTCCGGCGAGATCAGTGAGAGTCTGAATGCCAGCAAACACCAAGTCAGACGCTTGCTCAGGAGGCTTTCCAACGAGGGAAAAGTCGAGAGGACCGAAATCGGTTGGGCACTGAAGAAGTAGCGAACAGAGTATCGCCTCTGGATTAAAATCATTATTTCTTATGAATGATAATCATTCATAAGAATTATAATACTAAAAAAATCCCAAGCCTTAAAAATAGTTATCCCGGAAGGGATAATTATGCATGTGTGTGCAAACTTATGATGCCTGTGCACATTAACGACATTTACTATGAACCAGAAAAACAGTTCTGTGGCTTGTATGTGGCAGCCAAAATAGCCGTCCCTGACTTTGATCCCACGCTCGAGCTACTGGCGGTCTTAAACGAGAGCAAAGTCTGCTTTCTGAGCATATCCTCGCACAGGAGCAACGACGTTGTCCACAATTTCGTCACGCTTGATCTGACAGACAAGCCAAAGTTAAAGGAGGAAATTGTCGAAAAGGTCAGCGAGAAGTTTGGGTCGAGGCTCACGTACCTCGAATGCGCGGACTCTGGAGTCCCGGGGCTGATCTTCAACGTAAACGGGTACCCTGTGATCCTTAACCTCTCTGGTCGCCCGCTCCAAGTCGCAGCGATGACCACCACGGGCTGGAAGAACCTAGTTATGGGCATGATCAGGAGGTATGGGGCAGACGCAACCCTGATGCTTTGGAACATGGGCAGCGATTTCGGGGAGGCTCACGGGAAGATCCTCGCGGACATACGGGGGCTGAGCGACAGGAACCGGATAAGGATAGGGCTCGCTGTCCTCCAGGCGCTGGGCTGGGGCAAGTTCGAGCTTACGGAGTGTGACGAGTTCGGGAAATTGGTAGTCATAAGGGCTACCGAGAACTTCGAGGAGCTGATAACCAGGGAGATGCTCGATTATGAGAACCGCTTCCTCCTCGGCTTCTTCGTCGGGCTTGTGAGCAGGGTCTTCGACAAGGCATGCAGGGGTACCGAAGTCAAGTGCACAAAGCTAGGCGACCCGTACTGCGAGTTCGTGATCAGGTGAGCCCCAAGCTCGTGGACCGTCAGACCAGCGGATCCGGGCACTTCTCCCCTGCGCAGGGGATCTTCTCTACCTTGACCAAGAACCGCTGGCTGCTGGAGAGAACCTTCTCAAGCACGAGGCGCTTGCCCCTCTCGGTGAACGCAAAGACAGGGATGGCGGTTCCTGCCTGCAGCAGAGCCCTTTCAGCAGCCGCCTCCCTCATCCACTTCGAGGCGCATCCGGATGCCAGGTCAGCTACTTCGGCCATCCTGTAAGCCTCCATCTTCCCGATCCCGGTCAGGTGCACCCCGAAGAGGAGCGCGTCTGGGTGGAGGGCCCTTATCCTCTCACCCTCCTGCGGATCGGTTATCGTGACCGCCACGTCCCTGAACCCCTCTCTGTACGCGAGTTCTGTCCCTTCCACTTGGTCGACCCTCGCGCCGTTCCGGTCCAAGACGATCCCCCCTAGGGACTCTATCCTCTCTATCAGCGCGGGTATGGGAGAGGTGGACACCAGCCCAGACATCCTGCCCCCTATCCCTTGGACTAGGTCCGGGTTCGATGTCACCAACGTCCCTGCGCCCTCGCAGACGATCACAGCCGCGCCGACGATGCCAGACCTGAGCCCTTGGCTTATCATCTCCGAGGCGCCGAAAGTGACAAAGTCTTGGGACGACTCCAACACGCGCTCCCGGGTGCACATCCCAAACGAGCGGATCCTGTGCTCGATATTCCTCCGGACCATTTCCGGGCTTATCTTGTCGACTGGGACGGCGAACCTCTTGGCGAGTGGGCACTCCCTGATCATGGAAGGGCCAACCTCGACGATCTTGCCTTCCCTAACAACGACTCTGGAGCGCCCTATCGCCTCGAGGACATGTTCGTCACTTTGAGACATGGCACATCGAAAGGTTGATACCACTCCAGCAATAATATTCCTTTTGCCGATGACGATAGTCATGCAAACCGATGGGAAAGATGAGGGCCCCTAGGGTATCTGAGGCGTCTTCCACTGCCATGGTTGGGTGTCCCCATTTCCCCCCTCCGCCATTACCACTCCTCTACCCCCATGCCTTGCCGGTCTCGATGCGTCTCCCGAATCTGTAAATTCTTTAACCTCGGCTGGACCAAGCTGCTTCAGGACCGCCCCTTCGACTCTGCCTCGTTCTTCAGGAGGTACCTGATCACATAGTCCATAGTCTTCCTGCGCCTGTCTTGGCTGTCTTGGAACCGGAGCGTCTTCTGGAGCTCGAGGAGCCTGATGTAAGTGTCCTCTCTCACCCTAATTAGAAAAGTCCTCTCCGGCAAAAGGCACACCTAAAAAAAGGTTAGAGTATGGAGTACATAAGGATTAAGGCAATGAAGAGTATCGCTATCGTGTTCATGACCTTAATCAGCGGGTTTATCGCGGGCCCTGCCGTGTCCTTGAACGGGTCTCCGACTGTGTCTCCGACCACCGCCGCCGCATGGGCGGGGCTCTTCTTCCCTCCGAAGTTCCCGAGCTCTATGTACTTCTTAGCATTGTCCCACATCGCACCGCCGGTGGTCATCAGCAGAGCCAGCAAGAGCCCAGAGAGTATGACTCCCATGAGCATGCCTCCGAGGGCCCTCTCGTTGAGGATGAACCCGACGGCGAGCGGCGAGATTATCGCTATCAGAGCCGGGATCGCTAGCTCCCTGAGCGCCGCCTTGGTGACGATGTCTACCGCCCTTCCGTAGTCCGGCTTTGCCTTGCCTTCCATGATCCCCTTGATCTCCCTGAACTGCCTCCTGACCTCCTCGACTATCTGGAACGCCGCCCTCCCAACGGCTGTCATGAGCATCGAAGCGAAGAGGAACGGTATCGCCGCGCCAAGTAGCAGCCCGGTGAGCACGAACGGGTCCTCGATGGAAAGGACCACCGAGCCGACCCTCCTGACGATCTCGTCCTTGTAGGCAGCGAAGAGCGAGAGTGCTGCAAGTGCGGCGGACCCTATCGCGTAGCCTTTGGTGACTGCCTTCGTAGTGTTGCCTACCGCGTCCAGCGGGTCTGTGACATCACGCACCTCTTTGGGTAGGTTTGCCATCTCAGCTATGCCGCCTGCGTTGTCCGTTATCGGACCGTATGCGTCTATCGAGACGATCATCCCGGTGGTCGAGAGCATCGCTGCCGCGGCTATGGATATCCCGTACACTCCCAACTCTGGAGAAGAGGCTCCTCCCGAGAGGAAGTAGGACGCGAGT